>JAKAAL010000856.1 GCA_021802375.1 Bacillota bacterium
TCCGATCTTACGACCGAGATGACCATGTACGAGGCCGCATGGGGCGCTTTTCCCGATTTGGAACCTGCCTTGGTGAAAGCCGGCATCGCTTTTGACCGCCGTTCCGATGCCAAATACGAGTACAACGCAGAGGTGCGTTACTTCCGGCCCGCCACGGGCGCAGAGCCTGTGATCGATCAGACGATGCAGACCTTGGCTGACCACACGCTCGTCATTAGCCTCGATGAGTTGCAAGAGCTGGGACGGGGACGGCGGCTCAGCATGAAAGCCGTGCGGGCCCATCTCGGGGTGCCGCGAGACACGGTCGCCCAGTGGACGCGGCGCAACAGACGGCGATTTCGCGAGGCGATGTCGTCATGAAAAAACTGCTGTGGATTGTAATCGTTGTGCTGGCCCTCGGTGGCGCTGGATACGGCGCGGTTCGCGCCCGGGTGGTCCACGTCACCTGGCCACCACGAGCCCTCAAAGCCTATCAGCAGCACCAGACCGTCGCGCCGTTAACGGCCGCGAATTCCACCTTGGTCACAGAGTCGAAGATTACCAGCAACCTGGCCGGCACGGGACATTTCATTGCTTTAACCCTAGTGTTTCGCGTCCGGAACACCGCATTAGCGCAAGCGGGGGGGCAACCCAACAATGTGACGGGCGGCACGGGAGCGCCTGCCTTAGATGCTCGAATCAAGGCCGACGTCACATTGCTTTGCCGGAGTACGCATTATGCTCAGGTACAAACCCCCGCGGGTGACGCGGTGTTCCGCCGCCGCTTGGACCAGATTCTCGTGCGCATCTTTGGCGCGCACCAAGTCGGGCAAGTCTATCTACCGTCATTTATCACCCAATGAGAAGGAGAGGGCTGCTCCACATGAATACGCGAGTGTCTTACCTGTACCGCGACGGAGCGAACAACAAGCATGGCAACGATGAAGTCATGGCCGGGACGTTGACGGCTGAGCAAGTTGCAGACATCCGCCGGGTCTGCGATGAGGGTATTTGGTTTATCCCGGGCGAGGTGGGACTGTCGGAGATTCAGACCTATTGGCGCGACCAGGGATATGCCTATCCGACGGACAATGACCATGCCTGGTGCGAGTTAAACGATCCTGAACCCACCGACGATCCACCCACCGTGGAAATGACGGCCGACGCGTTCTATAACCGATTTGTTTCCATCAGCGAATGGGACGTAGATGGCGCCATGAAGCGCTTGGGCCTCGTGCCGGCGTAGCTCTGGGTACCGCACAACGGGTTTCTCCCGATTCTAAGACTAGGGGCGGATGGAACCGGCAAGAATTGCACAAGAATAGGACGTTACGGAATGGCTGGCGAAACAAAATATCGGGTAGTGCCAGCCATTTCGCAGACCTTTTACCGCCTTCGGGCGGTTTTTTTATTGGAAAGGAGTCGTCTCGTGGCTAGCACACTATCCCTGGAGACTGCAGCGTCTCACCAGACCGAACTAGGCCGCTTGATTAGCGCCAATGCCCATGCCCATTCCACCTACGAGGTTTTTCGGGACTTTTGTGAACTCGCGGCCATCAGCCTGCGCAATACTGTGGACCTGGTGCGGTGGAATGAGCGAGAAGCGCGGTATTTAGGAATTATGGAAGGCTATTCCCGCGAGGAGACGGTGCGGTTCGCGCACATGCTCGGCCGGCTGCGTCTCGCGTTGCACACGGAGCTTTCGGATGCGCTCGGCAGTCTTTATATGTCTCTAAACCTGGGCAACCAGTGGACCGGCCAGTTTTTCACGCCCTACGACTTGGCGCTGCTAACGGCAAGGACGACCCTGCATGATGCCGGGGCGCTTATTGATCAGAATGGCTTCCTTACGGTCTATGAGCCTGCGGCCGGGGGAGGGGCAATGGTAATTGCGGCAGCAGAGGTGCTCCAGGACCAGGGCTTTGACTACCGCGAAACCCTGCATGTCACCGCCCAAGATATTGACCCCATCGCGGTCCATATGTGCTATGTGCAGTTGACGCTATTGGATGTGCCGGCCGTGGTGGTTCACGGCGACACGCTGAATCCAAAGAACGTGACCGATGTGTGGCCTACTCCGGCCCATATCCTGGGCGGCTGGCGCCGCAGACTGGCGAAAGTCGAGCGAAAACGGCAAGAGCCAGCGGATTCTGATGCGTGCCCAGAAGCATGGTAAGAGGAGAAAATAGACGTTAATGGCCGCGCGTCCCGCGCTGCAGTTCCTTTGGCATCTCAAAATCCGAAGGAGGTCTTCGCATGTCAACGCGTGGCTTTATCGGCATTGGCACCGCCGAACAATTTAATGGCCGCTACAACCATTTCGATTCGTATCCTACCGGGCTCGGACCCGAAGTATGGTCCACTGTGCAGCGGTTTTTGCATCAGGATCGGCATGTTCACGGTTTTGCCAAGCTGTTGTTGGGTTATACCGATTGGCGACAGGTCGCCGGTGGCGGACGCTGCGACTATTGCGGCCAGATTACGGGACAACCACACTCCATTAGCGGACTCATCTATCTCATGAATCCGGATCATCTCCCATCTTCTAAGGCCGCACTCCTCCACGATAAAGAACAGGTCGCTCGCCAGCATCAATGGCCTCTAGAACGTCTTGCAACCCTTTCCGAAGAGGTTGAGAGCGAATGGGAGGTCGCGGAAAATCTACGGGCCACGGGCTATCCCGATCCCGAGGCGAAGTACCATGAGCACGACTCGGACAATCCTGAGGATTCGGCCATCACGCCCGAGAATGTCGACTGGTTGTTCATGGAATGGGCCTATATTATCGATTCGGCTCGCAACAGGCTGCATGTGATGGTTGGGTGTATCGAGACGCCCATCACCTACCGGGTCGAAATTATCCGTCCCAGCGGTTCCCGCGACTATTGGAATAACAAAACGCGCTACACGAGCGCATTGGTAGGATCCTACGACTTGATGGGGTCGGAACCGGACTGGGCCGCCGTCGAGGCGGCGGGCAATGCGCTTAACGAAAAGCTTGTAGCTGAGTTTGCGGCCAATCCCCATCATCCGCTGTTAGACACTGTGCG
>JAKAAL010000857.1 GCA_021802375.1 Bacillota bacterium
CAACGACAACCATTTATATCACGGATGGATGGATTTGCAGGATGCCCTGGCCATCTCCGACAACGATGTGGCGGTCCATTTGTTAGCGGATATTGGGGAACAATATGGATTTAACTTTGCGGCCACTAAGTTTGGCATTCACTTGCCAGCGGTCGACGCCACACAGCTTGGAACCGCCATTGGCGGCTTTAAGGCCGGTGGCTTAAATGCCCTCCAAATGACTCAGGCCTATGCGACCTTTCCCAACAACGGGGTGCGGATGAAGCCCATTTGGATTACCAAGGTGGTAAATCAGGATGGGGCGGTGATTTACCAAAACACGCCCCAAGGCAAGGCTGCATTTACACCGCAAGTTGCCTACGTCATGACCAAGATGCTGGAAAAAGTCTTCACGCCCAACCCCATCCCAGCCATCACCGGGCCTGGGCGGACTG
Source organism: Bacillota bacterium (assembly GCA_021802375.1). The sequence goes on from JAKAAL010000857.1 coordinate 435, forward strand.
CAACTGGATATGACCTCGGGATTGGGCGCCCTGCCGCCGGCAAAACCGGAACCAACAATGGGGAAGCCGATGCCTGGTTTATGGGCTATACCCCACAACTCATGGTTGGGGTGTGGGAAGGCAACCGTCATGGAGAAAAGGCTCAACCGTTTACCCTGCAAGGCCAAGCCGCCTATGGCGACGTCGCCGCCGGCCCAATCTGGCAAACCATTATGCAAAAGGTGAACCAGGCCGAAAACATTCCGGTGACCCATTTTTCAAAGCCTCCGGGAGTCGTCTACGTGCCCAACGTCAGCACCACATCGGGCCAGATTGCAAGCCAATACACGCCGTCGCGTCAAATCGAAGGCGCCTGGTATGTCCAAGGCACACAGCCCACGTCGGTAGGCCATTCCCACTTCCCGCTTAAGGTGGTGGCATCCAACCCGAGTCTCTTATGGCAACCGGGGTGCGGTCCCTATGTGACGTCTGTGTTTTTGAAAAAAGAGCCCGATTGGAAGCCCGGGAAACCGCTACCGGCTGACCATATTTATTGGCCACCCACTCAGGCGTGTTCGCCAACGGCTCAACCCAGCCAACCCAGCAGTTCACCGAGTCAGAGTAAGAGCTCATCAACGAGCCCCTCTCAGTCTCCCCCATCGTCTTCGAATTCACCAGGGGGGCCGACGCCCACCTCTAGTAATCCGGTGACCACGCCGCCATCGTCCAATAACCCGCCGACGCCGGCCTCTCCCAACAGCGGCAAGGGACACCACTAAAAGATCCGAGGCCAGACAAACGACCCCGTTCGCATCACGGGGTCGTTTGTCATTGCTGGGCAACTGGGTCCGGTCCTTAGGACGGGAGCACTGAAGGAGGTTTGGGCGCATTGCTCAGATTCAAATGTTTTAAAGCCTCTCGAGCACTAAGTTGCTCGGCTTCTTTTTTACTTCGACCCGTGGCTTTGGCCAGTTCCACCCCAGACACCGATACCCGAACCTCGAACGTCTTGGCGTGGTCAGGGCCAAACGCCCCGATAACTTCATAAAGCGGTTCTTCGCCACGGCGACGAAGCCATTCGTTCAGCGCCGTTTTATGGTCCCGACCGGTATCGCGCCCTTCGACTCCGTTCAGCGCAAAGTTGAGTGTCTCGAGTACGAATCGGGTCGCGGTCTCTATGCCGCCATCGAGATAGACAGCCCCAATCACCGCCTCCATAGCATCAGCCAACAGCGAAGGCTTTTGTCTACCACCACTGCGTTCCTCTCCACGACCCAGAAGCAGGCGAGCACCCAACCCGAGTCCGGCTGCGGCTTCGGCCAAAGTTGCCTCGCAAACGATAGCAGCTCGGCCTTGGCTTAATTGGCCCTCCGTCCAATTCGGGTTTTGCATAAACAGCCATTCGGTGATGACAAGTTGTAACACCGAATCGCCTAGAAACTCCAAGCGCTCATTGTGTGCTTCCTTGCGTACCCCTTCGTTGGCGTATGAAGAATGGGTCAGCGCCTGTCTTAATCGTTCAGGTTCGCTCACCCATCCCTCTAGGTCGCCTGCACTCACGACACAAATTCCTCGGCAATCAGGCTGGCATTTTGGCCCCCAAAACCAAAGGCGTTAGACATTACATAGCGGAGTCTCTTGGGTTGGGGTACCAAGGGCACATAGTCTAAGTCACAATCTGCACTGGGTGCGTCCAAGTTGAGGGTGGGAGGCATCGTTTGGTGCTTAAGCGCTAAGATGGATGCAATAAGTTCCACAGCCCCCGCTGCTCCCAACAAGTGGCCCGTTGCGGATTTGGTCGATGAGACCCCTAATTCCCACGCGTGGTTGCCAAATACGCGCTTAATGGCCAAGGTTTCAGCCGCGTCCCCTTTAGGGGTCGACGTTCCATGCGCGTTGATATAGTCAATGACGCTGGGCTCGATCCCGGCATCGTGTAACGCCCTTTGCATTGCCTGCGTCGCCCCGTTGCCTTCTGGATGCGGTTCTACCATGTGATAAGCATCGGCCGATCGCCCATAACCTACGATTTCAGCATAAATATGGGCTCCGCGTGCCAATGCATGGTCGAGGCTCTCAAAGACGAGGAATCCGGCGCCCTCTCCCATTACAAATCCATCCCGATCCCGGTCAAAAGGACGGCTCGCATGCACTGGGTCCTCGTTTCGGGTCGACATCGCCTTCATCGAGCAAAACCCAGCGAACGCAATGGGTATAATTACCGCCTCCGATCCTCCAGTCAGCATCACCTCAGCCTCTCCATGCTGGATCGTCCGAAATGCATCCCCGACCGCATTGCCGGAGGAGGCACAAGCAGTCACTATGGCCACATTGGGTCCTTGGAGGTTAAATCTCATGGCAATTTGGCCCCCGGCCATATTGGCAATCATCTTGGGAATTAGGAAGGGGCTGACTCGACCTGGCCCCCGGTCCCGCAACACATCAAACTGTTCCGTGAGCGTCCCTAGTCCCCCAATTCCCGTGCCAAAGGCGACTCCGGTCCGTTCCGGATCAAATCGGCCCGTTCCCGAATCCTTAACCGCGTCGGTAGCCGCAGCCATCGCTAATTGCACAAAACGATCGGCGTGCCGCACATCCTTGCGGTCAAAATACTG
>JAKAAL010000858.1 GCA_021802375.1 Bacillota bacterium
TATTCGCAAACAACTCGCATTTTTATTCGATGGGGCACGACCTAAACGACCAAGAAATCGCGGATTTAACGGAATGGATTGGCTGGTTCCGCCAACAAGCCTAACAAGGTCCGCCCGCTTCCGATTCCGTGGCCTTCCTCTGAACGCACGTTGTCCCCCCCAATCGCATCTTCTTTACCTATGGCCAGGAATGTTTTCCATCATCCTCCGCAATGGAGTTGACGGGCATAGGGACCACGGCACGTGCACACGGTTGAAAAAGCACTTAGGTTGGGACGGTTTGTCAATGGTAGCGGCGTTTTTCGGCACGGTAGGGCCCCGGTTGCCTACCCAGCAGTCTTGCTTGCTTTAATATTCTCCTTTGATGATAAAGAATGAACCACGAATAGTGCCGGCCAGTTTAGACTTTTGCTTAGCGAATTTAAACCTATCTGCCAACTCTTTTGGCACCTCCATCCCCTCACATAGTTTAAAACCCACCGCCCGCTTCTTCCGATCATCTACCGCGTACATGACGTTGACTACAAGACCGTCCTCATAGAACACGTAGGCGAATTTCAAGTTCTCCACTTGAAACTGCGAAGTTTCTAAAGGGTTTGCGGCAAACTCCAGGCCACGCTCGGTATACAAAATGTTGCGGACGTAATCCAAGGTCTTCTGGCTTTCGTTGGCGGCTACAACGGTAAAGACATGCTGGTATTTGTTCATAAAATAACGGGCTTCATTCGCACGCAAACCCGCTAGCGCCTCTGCGACCGGTGACGACACGAGACCGACCGTAGACACCTGGCTAAAATCAACCGCATAGGACATGGCTACGCCGCCTCTCTTTCTCTGCGTTTTTCGTGCCCCAGCCCCTTACCTGGGGACGTCTCGGTGGTGCTACCCGGCAACCCCGTCTAGCAGACAATCTGAGAGCCGCCGCCTGCAGTGCTGTCCCCCCTGGCCTGGCGTCGACCCTCGCTGAACGGTAGGCGAAGGCAGGTCGTATGCCCCGTTCGCGTTGGGGCAAGGAATCGTCCGTCGCTCCGAGGATTTCCCATTTCGCTCGAAGTTCTCCCGGGTCAAACCATGGTTAGATTCCGCTTACGTGCGACGGATGCTTTCCTCTAAGTCGTCCCAGGACGACTTGAGGACGTACCCACATGACCCAAGCCGCCTCAGTAGTCAACGCTCCTCACGCTGTGTCGCGGTCATCCGTCGTGGCCCACGACGTTTTCACCCACCCACCGGGGATCGGCTCCCTCCGATGCGAGTTGTTTGCGAATATCAATACTCAGACGCACACGATTTTCGGGTGATCGATTGTCCAAGGAACAATGCAAGGTATACATGGTGAAGATGAGAACGTCGCCCAGATGGAAATCACTGGTTAACCACCGCCCCCCATATTGATGGCATGGCTCGTTCGGATTTAGGGTCAGCCATCCGTGCAGCGTCGGATCCAGTTTGTCTTTGTCGCGATCGACATCCAACTGCCCATACGTTTGAATTAAGAAATTAAAGTGGTTCGATCCCGCCAGAATCGCCAATGGACCTTCCACGCGAGGCACGTCGCCCAATGGAATCCAGCTTGTATAAAGTTGGTCGGTCCCCCTTCCCATATAGACATGGTCATAGTGACAGCCCGTTGCTTCTCCGATACGGGCAGCACGAAGCCAAAGGTAGTCGTAGTTTAAGATCGGAGCTCCTAAGAAGGCCTCAAAAAACCCCATCAGTTTGGGATGCTGACTTAGCGCCAGTAGTGCTGGCAACGTCCTTAGCGTCTCGGATAGTGGCGATTTCCCGTTTAAGGGCAATCGTTTCCGTCCGAGACTCACGGCATCTTGCAAAGGAAACGCAGGATCGATGAAGCCGTGCTCGAAAAGCTTATGCAGCAGCTCGGTCCGTGCCTTTAGCACGTCCTCAGGATCTAGGAAATCCGTCAAATAGAGATACCCATCCTCAGCCATTTGCTTCCTCAGTACGTCCGGCTGGTTCAACCAGCCGTTGGCCGGTTCTAATGCGTCAAGTTGCTGAAAAACATAACCGTGCGAGCACCATTTCACAGGCCTATCCCCCTTTTGCGTGGCCCATCGCTACTTTCCTTGGAAAGCCAAAAGATACCACCGCAATCTCATTATTTCGATAGCCACGACTCTTGCTTTAGCTTACCGCTTCTTACCTTTTCCTGACAGGGTTCTGGCTCACACCGTGCGATCCCGCTCGCGCTTGTATACCGCGGTTTAACCCAAAACCTGCCGATTGCCATCGTGACATCGGCCTGCTCAGCCACGATGCACCTCGACCGGCAGCTTGTCCCAACCACACCTTGGGGTACGCATGTTGGGAAAGCCTTACGCCGCGGATCATGCTATCGCGGATTCCCTACCGTCTCACTGGGAAAACTCCACTGTTTCAGCCGATGGCTTGTCCGTGTGCCATGGGTAATAACCGCCACGACCTTACCACCTCCCCCCAAACCATGAGCTTTCCGCAAGAATAATTCCAGCCGTTATCTTTTGAACTTGACGAGCAAATCCGTTAATTCCCGCTCCGGCGCACCGATAGGATCCGCCGCCAACTGCATCAACTCAACGACCTGCTTGGCCGAAGCCTCGTCCAACGTCCACTCAACCATAAAATTTCACCAAGAGAAATGTCCTTAGAAACCAACTGGGGTGCGTGCCCGCCACCTGCAAAAAGCATTGGATCGTCTGATCTAGACGATAGTCCCCAGGGCAAGACCGAACCTTCAAGGTGCGCTATCGCGCGACCGTGCCAGGCCGCCGCGCGATCGCGAATCGTACGTACGAGATCCGAACAGGGTTGGGGAAGTACCGCTGTCCCAAAGTCAATAAGCATCTCGCCCATATCGCCAGCATGAAAACATTGGTCGTCCAAGGGGTATTTACAAGTCTCAACAAGAAAGTCCAACCGCTCGTCTTTAGGCGCTTGATCGAATGCGTCGCTCCAGGCCTTGGGATCTCGGATGAGTTCACCTGTCCGGTCAGTTGCTTCCTCTATGGTTTCGTCTCCA
>JAKAAL010000859.1 GCA_021802375.1 Bacillota bacterium
GTGATCTAATCGCATAGGGCGAGCTGGTCTCTGGATTCGGTGAAATATATAATGGCGTCGGAGCACTTGGTACACCGCGTCCTAAGTTGCCTAAGAGTTCTTTTGAGTTGAGTTCGCTAGCACAAGGGCCGCCTTAGGAGGCGGCCCTTGTAACAGGCTTTACTGGCTAACCTTCCAAGAGCAAGGATTCGGGATCTTCCAGAAGCTCCTTAATCGTGACCAAGAAACGGACCGCCTCGCTCCCATCCACGATGCGGTGGTCATAGGACAGAGCCAAGTACATCATCGGCCGCACCACGACCTGGCCGTTCAAGGCAATGGGGCGTTCTTCAATCTTGTGCATGCCTAAAATACCAACCTGGGGCGCGTTTAAGATCGGGGTCGAGAGAAGGGATCCAAAGACGCCTCCATTAGTGATGGTAAAGCTCCCCCCTTGGAGTTCATCGAGACTTAAGGTATTTTGGCGTGCCTTGAGGGCCAGTTCACCAATGTGTTTTTCCAACCGGGCGAAAGTCAGCCGATCGGCGTTCTTTACCACGGGAACCACCAAACCGCCCTCAGTCGATACGGCAACACCAATATCGTAAAAACGCTTCAATACCATCTCGTCCCCCTCAATCTCGGCGTTGAGGCGCGGATAGGCTTTTAATGCGGCGATTGCCGCCTTGGTAAAAAACGACATAAACCCGAGTCGGACTCCATGTTTTTCGTAAAAAATATCTTTGCGGCGGCGCCGAACGTCCAATATGGCGGACATGTCCACTTCGTTAAAGGTGGTCAACATAGCCGCAGTATGTTGGGCCTCGACCAGGCGCCGCGCAATCGTGATACGGCGCCGAGACATGCGAACCCGCTCGTGAGGCCTCTCACTACTGTCGTGGGCACTCGGCGGGGTGCTCACTACCCCGGTTACCTGTTGGGGTGGCGCAGTCGGAATGCCGGTGGGGCGATTGGTGGCTACATAAGAAACCACATCTTCTCGGGTGACGCGCCCCTTTTGGGTATTCGGGATTTCATCAAGGTTAACCCCTTCGGTGCGTGCGAGACGGCGTACGTCCGGGGGTGGCTCGTATCTCACTGGGTTGTCTTACTGGCTCCGGAGCGGGTTTCGGTGGATCAGTGGCGGGAACTTTAGTGACATTCATTCCGGCACCAACTGCGCTAATTTCTGCCAAGACATCCCCGACATTGACGACTGCCCCCGTGTCGTGGGCAATCGAGGCCACCTGACCACTTTCGTTAGCGGTAATTTCCAGATTGACTTTATCGGTTTCAAGTTCCACGAGTGCCTCGCCGGCGCTGATCGAATCGCCGACTTGCTTTAACCAGTTGCCCACCGTGGCTTCTGTAACAGATTCTCCCAGTTCTGGGACGATGACTTTGCTCAACGTGCTCCCTCCTCGGAATGAGTGACAGCGGCGGTGAGAATGCGCCGCTGTTCTTGCGCATGGACGTGACTTTGCCCTTCGGCGGGGCTGGCATGTGGGGGTCTGCCGATATAGGTGACCCGATGACCGGCGCCAAGGCGGTCCAAGTAAGGCTTGGCATAGAGCCAGGCACCCATGTTTTGAGGTTCCTCTTGCATCCAAATGACTTCTTGTAAAGCTGGTAGTGTGGCCATGAGACCTTCCAACTGGGTCTCGGGAAAAGGGAACAGTTGCTCCAGTCGTGCCACTTGAAGCCAACTCGTGTCGAGATCGGGATTCTGCTTTACAAAGGCTTCCAGCTCCACCGCTACTTTTCCGCTACACAGCACCAACCGTGTGACCTGGGTTGGCTTCGCGGACAAGGTAAACAACAAGGGGGAAAATTCACCTCGCACCAAGTCGTTGAGGCTGGAAAAAGCCAGGGGATTCCGAAGCAAGCTTTTCGGTGCCATTACGACCAAGGGTCGCGGTTTCGTTTGGAGTCGCTCCGCTTGCGAGCGCAAGAGATGATAATATTGCGCGGCCGTGGTGGGGTTCGTGACGCGCCAATTTTCTTCCGCTGAGAGCTGTAAATAACGTTCGAGGCGGGCGCTTGAATGTTCGGGACCTTGGCCTTCATACCCGTGGGGCAATAGCATCACCACCGACGAAGATTGACGCCATTTAGCACGGCCGGGGGCAATGAACTGGTCGATGAGTACTTGGCCCGAGTTGGCAAAATCGCCATATTGGGCCTCCCAAAGGACTAAGGTTTCCGGTGCTTCGACGCTGTAGCCATACTCAAAGCCCAACACCGCGCCTTCAGAAAGCGGGCTATTATGCACTGCGAACGAAGCCCTGGCACTCGAGAGATGCTGCAATCCACAGTAGGTGCTGCCCGTATGCATGTCGTGGAGCACCAAATGCCGCTGGCTAAAAGTGCCCCGCTCACTATCCTGACCGGTGAGCCGAATCGGGATGCCGTCATTAAGAATGGTGGCGAACGCCAAAGCTTCGGCATGGGCCCATTCAATGCCTCCGGCGACGTCCATCGTATCTTTACGACGTAACAAGATGCGTTCTAGTTTGGGATTCACGGTGAATCCGTCGGGCCAGGTTAAGAGTTCGGCATTGATCCGACGTAGCGTGTCGGCCGACACCGAGGAGGCAGCAATTTCTTCGGGCTCGTCGACGGTTGTGGGGAACACCGGGTGCGATGGATTGGCGGCTGTTTCCGCGTAGATCTGGCGAAGTTGCTCTTGCGTATGCTGGATCATCTCATCGACTTGGGGTGACGCGATAATTCCGTCCTCGATGAGCTTGTCAGCGTAGAGACGAGCCACCGTTGGGTGATCAGCCACTTGCTCATACATCAGGGGCTGGGTAATACTGGGGTCGTCGCCTTCGTTGTGTCCCCAGCGACGATAGCCCACCACGTCAATCAAAAAGTCCTTGTGATACTTTTGGCGATAGGCATAGGCCATTTCGGCGGCCGCGAGACAAGCCTCGGGATCATCGGCGTTGACATGGACAATGGGGATTTCAAATCCCTTGGCGAGGTCGCTTGCATAAAGGGTAGAGCGACCGTCCCGCGATTCCGTGGGAAAACC
>JAKAAL010000860.1 GCA_021802375.1 Bacillota bacterium
GTGGTGCGGGGCAATCAAAAAGTGTTGCGCGCACGATTATCCGATGCCCAATATTTTTATCGGTTGGACCGTGCAGTGCGTCTGGCAGATCGGCTTCCCAACCTGCGGTCAGTGATTTTTCATGCGATAATGGGTCTCCAAAAGGCGACACACATCGGTCAGCTCTTGAAAGGTTGCCGGCATTTCATCGGCCATCTCTTCAATCGGTTTCGGTGTGCGAATGCCAGCTACAACATCTTCGCCTTGCGCATTGATGAGATATTCGCCATACATTCCTGCGTCCCCGGTGTTCGGATTGCGGGTAAACAATACCCCGGTTGCTGAGGTGTTGCCCATGTTGCCGAACACCATCGATTGCACATTGACCGCCGTGCCCAAGTCATTGGAAATTTTGTTCAGCCGTCGATAGACAACTGCTCGCGGATTCTTCCAAGAATCAAATACCGCACGAATCGCCATTTCCAGCTGCTCACGAGGGTCAGTGGGAAAATCTCGTCCCGTCGTGTGTTGGACCAATGCCAAGTACCGCGAGACCAGTGTCTCTAAATGTTGTGCGGTGAGACTTGTATCTTCTGATACCCCCACTTCCGATTTAAGATCCGCCAAGATCTGCTCGAAACGGTGATGTTCCATGTGCATGACCACATTGCCAAACATCTGAATAAAACGGCGATAACTATCGAGCGCAAACCGAGGATTTCCCGTCAACGCCGCCAAACCCTGCACCGTTTCCCGATTCAGTCCCAAGTTTAGGACCGTATCCATCATTCCTGGCATCGAGATGGGCGCCCCTGACCTCACCGAGACCAACAGCGGCTTGGCCACATCGCCCAGACGCTTGCCGATTTTATCTTCCAACAGGGTCAAATTTTCCCACACTTGATCCATCATTCCTTGGGGATACTCTGCCGAATCCTGATAGACATTGCACGCTTGGGTCGTGATGGTAAAGCCCGGCGGCACCGGCAGCCCGATACGGCTCATTTCCGCCAACCCGGCACCCTTTCCTCCCAATAGATCCTTTTGATCTCCATGGCCTTCTTCAAACCGAAACACATAGCGGGTCATTTTCAAATGTCCTCCTCGCTTAGCGGCGTTTTAGTTCGAGTACCCGACTAGCAGTTTCTTCCACTGCGTGGTTACTAACATCAATCACAGGACATTTCAAACGGGTGAAGATATCCCAGGCATAGTCCAATTCCGCCATAATCCGATCAATGGTGGCATACTGGGCTGAAGACCCCAATCCCAAGGTCTTTAGCCGCTGGCGTCGAATACTCATGAGCAATTCAGGGTCGATGATAAGACCTACGGCTTTCTCCCGCCCTGCGGCAAACACTTCCGCCGGCACGGGAATTTCAGGTACCAAAGGAACATTGGCCACCTTTAACCGATGGTTGGCTAAATAAAGACTGACGGGAGTCTTACTGGTTCGCGAAACTCCCAGCAACACCACGTCAGCGTCCCGAATTCCCCTTGGATCTTTGCCATCGTCATATTTAACGGCAAATTCCACAGCTTCCACCTTGTCAAAATAATCCCGGTCCAACCGATGACTTAAACCGGGCACCAGTTGCGGAGAAATCCCAAGCACTTCTTCTAGCGCGTCCAATACCGGGCCCATGATATCAACATGGGGCACTTGGCGCAGTGTGGCAATTTCACTTAGATGCTCGCGCAATTCCGGCTTCACCAAAGTGTATACAATCACCGCACGTTCATGGGCGGCACGCTCCACCACACCATCTACGCCAGCCATGTCGGCAACGTGAGACACACGCTCAACTTTGATCACGCCGCGATCCTCAAACTGGATCGCAGCGCCATGGACCACACGTTCCGCCGTCTCCCCTAAGGAGTCAGACACGATATAGACCCGAGCCTCTTGTCTCATGTGTTGTTATTCCACCACGCTTAGATCAAAGTATCGTCGCAGTCCCTGATTCACCCACGACAATAACGCCAAACGGCGCTCTCTTACTGCTTGGTCTGGGTCCATTATCAGAACCTGGTCAAATACCGCATTAACCGCCCGCGCGGTATGCTGGGCATGCTGCCACCATGAGTCTGCCGACAATTGCCCATCCTGCAGGGGCTGGGCAGCCTCAATCAGTGCCTGTTCAACTGCCTGATACTGATATCCGTGTTCTACCATCCCTGGCGCCTCCCAAGACCGCTCTTTAGGCACTACCCGATCCACTCGCTTGAATGCTTGAGCCACTGTCATCCACTCTTTGTCCCGAGTTAGCTCTAAAAGCCATTTTATGCGATCCCGCACGTTGATCCATGGTTGAGGAATCATTAGCACTGCCCGGATTAGCGGTGCCGGAAACTCTTCGGTCAGATGATGTAAAAGACGCTGCGCTACTAAATCATAGGCTTCCTCCGCCACGGTTTGAGGAAATCCCGCCAGTTGCGCCGTCACCTTGATCATTTCATGGACAGCGCGATTGTGCAAGACCAAACCTTCGCTGGCCACCCGGCCGATGGCGAGCGCCGCCCGCCGCAGGCCAAAAGGGTCCTCGGAACCACTAGGCTTTAATCCGTTGGCAAAAGCCATAACCAGCGTGTCCGTGCGGTCCAATAGCACCAGCCATTGTCCTAAGGCGGATTCGGGGATACGGTCCAGAGGGGATTTTGGTCGATATTGATCTTTTATCGCTTCGGACAGCCATGACGATTCACCCTCTAATTGCGCGTAAATCGCCCCCATCTCACCCTGCAGTTCAGGAAACTCCTGCACCACATGCGTCAGCAAATCCGCCTTAAAAAGGTCGATAACGCGATCCGCTGCCCCTAGCTCGGAATCCGTCAAATTCCACCAATCCCGAGTTTTTTGCCACATACGGTGCATGCGGTCCAATTTTTCGCCATAGGTTCCCATTCTCGCATGAAAAATCACTGACCGCAGGTTGGGAAGCCGATCTGCCAGACGCACTGCACGGTCCAACCGATAAAAATATTGGGCATCGGATAATCGTGCGCGCAACACTTTTTGATTGCCCCGCACCAC
>JAKAAL010000861.1 GCA_021802375.1 Bacillota bacterium
TTATTCAAACTCTTGAGACGTACTTATAACATGCTTTCGGTGCTCTTCCCGTCGGATAGCATCATCCATCAGCTCCAACGTCAAAAATTCACGTCCACTTAAAATCATTGACTTAATTCCGCGGATGACAATTCGTTCAATGTCCGCATAGGAAAATCCTTTGAACCGACTTAAAAAAATTCGGTCCTCAAGCTGTAAATCATGACGAATCCCTTGTAGCTTTGTAGACAATACATGATGGATCTGTTCGACATTAGGCCGTGTAAAGACCAACACCTCGTCAAATCGTCTCCACAGAGCAGGATCCAAATACTTTTCATAGTTTGTTGCGGCCACGAGGAGGCTGCGCCCTCGGTAACTATCCATCATTTGTAAAAAGGCATTGACCACCCTCTTAAGTTCTCCGTGTTCCGCCGAGTCGCTTCGATTCTTACCGATCGCATCAAACTCGTCAAACAAGGCAATAAACCTGCCACGGTCAAGGAAATCAAATACCTTTCTAAGGTTAGCGGCTGTTTCGCCTAAAAACGAAGATACTACAGCGTCAAATCTAATTGTAACCAATTCTAAACCGAGTTCGGTAGCCAACGCTTCAGCAGAAACGGTTTTACCACAACCAGGTGGGCCACAAAACAATAACCTGGCAATAGGTTTAAGACCATAACTCCCCAACACATCTACTCGATTCTGCTCTAATAGCACTTCATGAAGCACAGCTTTGTTATCATCGGATAGGACCACATCTTGGAAATCGCGAATTGGATTTGAGACCTCAATGAGGGGCAAGCCCCTTTCTCGGTCAATGGGTATATCATAAGCTGGAGTAGGTTTTTGGTATCTCTGTGTAGATGATTCTCCGTATAAAATACGTTCTAAATCATTCGCGAGTAAATGATGTTTTTTAGCTCGTTCTTCCTGGATTAGTGCTTCTGCTGCCTTAACAAAATCTTCATCGCCATGTAGTGCTCCTGCTTTTATTAATTGGCGTAAAATTCTCCCTTCAGCCATCTTCACACCTCCCTTCTCGCAAAAATTAGAATACGTGAATTAGTACCATTTTATTCCATGTAGTCTTGGCCAAGTCGCAAAGTTCCTTGAGAGAATTTTACCAAATTTTAAGAGACTGAACGGCTCTCGTTCGACAATGGTGCCGAGACGCAGATCAATTAGTATAAATTCACGCAAACCGATGAGGCTTTGGCACAGACCAAAATGTCCTCAAATCCGCATTGTATATAGATTTTTGTCAATCGAGAGCAGCTGCTGAAACGGAAAAAAGGCTAGGGCCTCTGACTCACATTCAAGAGGTCACAGGTTCGATACCTGTCGTCCCCAACATAGACAACCGAAAATCAAGGATTTCAGGGATCTCCCAGCTAGTAAGCCAAGGGCGGTTAAGGGTGGAGACATCAGAGAAGACCGACCTAATGTGCGGAGAGGAAACTAAAGCACTTCGCACCAACGCCAACGTCGTGATGCCCATTGCTATTTTGCCATTATCACCCTGACTGCTAGCCATAGCTTTTTTGTGGGGACAGGGGCGGCCTTGTTCACTATGACTTAAGTGTGTCCCGCCCCTATCATGAAAGGAGTGAATTGCGTGCAGTGTGCCATTGACGCTGGACATGGCTATACCAAAGCGCTTGCGCTTAATGGAGCCCGTCTGGTGTTTCCCAGCTTGATTTGTCCTCCTCCGGCGCATGTTGATCTTGGTGAGTTTGCCCCATCGGATGCGATGATGATTGATGGGCCGCCGTTTCTCGTGGGAAAACCGGCTCGAGCCCATGCGACCCCTCTTTGGAGCTTATCATTACCCATACTGCCAATAACATCCAGATAGTCGGGCGATGACAACCGAGTCAGCCGGGATCCTTCTGCGTTTCAGAGAGAATGGAAACGGCAAACCCCCTCTACGGCGAGTTTTTTTGGGGTACACCCATGCGCCGTCGCGTGTGCGACGGGTTGATCTTTCCCCCCCGATCAGATTAGGAGGGATCCGTTTGAGCGAATCGCATCCCCAAAACGATCCATTGTAATTCCCGATAACCGCGCCATAGTGTTTTCACACCGGGATTGCCGTCGCTGGCGCGACCAATAAAGCCCCCGAGTTTTGCCATCGTATGGATCGCCTCCCGTAAGGTGAGGCAATGATGAGGATCCACCGGACCAGCCCCGGGGACCCTTTCGGGGTCGTTTCCGAGCATACAGTTCTTGCAAGCCTGCTCTTCTTCGACGGTAAAGACAACGGAACAGGGTTGATCGGGATCGTGACGCGCCTGGTGAGTCATCCATAAAATACGCCACGCAATGATCGCATAGAGAGCGATGGCCCGCTGAAGTCGGTCAAACGTTTCTAATTGGAGCTTTTCCACGTTGCTCCCCCCGCTTTTTAAGATAAAATGCAGACGTTCGATTCGCCAGCGATACGTGTACCACCGCAGAATCCGTTGGGCATCCGAGAAATTCTCCACAGGCAACGCGGTGAGCAGGATCCACTGGATCGGCGGGATCCCCGCCGGGGGATGAATTTCTTGAGCCAGAACAATCTGCACGGTCGGTGTGCTCAAGTGATCACCCTGACGGTCCCGGGGAATTTGTCAGGTCACGGTGGTGGTCTGCAGGGTCAGCGTAGCCTGGCGCAGGGGCTGCTCCTCTTTCTGTGTGGCACATCAATTTCCACGGTCCCTAAAATATCCGTGGCTTCTACGGCTGCCCAGAGATAGCCTTCGGGGTCTGCCGGACGGCGGTTTCGCGCACTGCGTACCAGGACATCATAGGATGCCGTCTGCGCTGCGACAAACACCTCGTAGATATCGGCTTCGCGATCACCAATCATCACCGCATGCATGACGACCGGCACGCCACGGGTCGCGTCATTTAGGGAATAGAATGCGTCTTACATATCGGATTGAAAAAATTCGTACACGTTCTCGCGCTGAACGATGCGCTGCACAAAACGCTCAAAGCGGGGGGGATCCTCACGACTGGCGGTTAAATCCACCCACC
>JAKAAL010000862.1 GCA_021802375.1 Bacillota bacterium
TGTAATCAAAGTTTTTTTCCAGGAGAACGTCAGGTCCGTATCACGTTCCTGGAAAATTTTGGAGATTAGACTCCCAAAAACTTGTGGGTAAAGATTAGCATATAGACACGGGCCTCCATGACCTCGACACCCGAATCTCCAAGTTGAAACAAGCCTCCGGGAGTTGCTTTAAATTGCTTTTTACTCTCCACCCCCGCAGCGAATGTGAGTTCTCCATCTGCATTTTCCGGGCCGATAAAAAACTGTGTCTCGTTGGGTGACCAGGTAAATCCCCAAAAGACCCTTGGGCTTTCCTTTACCTTCGTAAGATCGATAGTCGCCACGCGCGTACCTGTTCCGGGATAAGAATGATAAAAGAGAAGTTGCATGTTGGCATCTCGTTCCACTCTATAAACATATGGATCCGCGACAAAATCGAAGACCATACCGCCCGGCACCGCCCGATCGAAGAGACCCTCTACCTCACCTCGCATCGTGATACTGCCCTCTGGACGTCGCAGGGTCTCCTCAATTTGTTGTTGAATATCATCGGGTATTTTAATCACTCTTCTCCACCGCCGTTCCATTCCGCGTAGATTACAAGTCAAACCCAAATAATCCACCCCATTATGGCTTCATACCATTATTGCCATGGAAAATGATTGGTCGCAATGTTATTAGGCGAATAGTCCGCTAAATCGCTAACCGGCCCGAATGTACATGATTCGACACCTCAAGGATTGAAGAGAAAAATGGGCTCAAAGGATGGATGCGGGGAGTTCTCCGTGTCGCCGGATCGGGACCGAAAATCCCACGTTCACACGTCCACGACGTCGCTACAATAGGCTAGAATCACGCACGATCAGCTCTCTCCCCCGACGGACCGTCTATCGCGTCTCTCCCACCGAACCGCATCCACAGGCTCTTGGTGACGCCGTAGTGGATAGAGGACCGGAAAACAAAACAACAAAACCCGCAATCGCTTGCGGGGCGAGGCTTTCATGGTGTCCCCGGCAGGATTCGAACCTGCGACGCCGGGATTAGAAGGCCCGCACTCGGGGATCTAAGGTGTCTTCCAGGTGCGCTGCAATCCTTATATATCGGCCATTCCGGGGTTTCGGAGCATCTACGCTGTCGCTCCCAAAACACCCATTCCATCCCTTCGTGGTGACGCCGTGGTGACGGATGCCAGGTTTGATCCTGTGGCGTCACGACCAACACTACGCTTGATGGTCCTCCACTGACTCAATTTCCTGGGCCGACCGGAGCACGGCCTGGTATAATGAGGCACTCATCCGAAAGCCCTCCTGCATCAGATGGGTCAACAAGGGTCGCACTGCGTCAATCATTCCGCGACGCTTAGCCAATAGCAAGAGTCCCACGGGCCCGGTATACTCGAGGCCATAGGCTGAGGCGAGTCGGCGCGCATATCGATCATCGAGCAAGACCGCGGGTATACGGTATTCGAGGGCACCCCAAACCACCTCCACTTCCCCCCGATGCAAGCGGCCCATTTGGCGTTGTACAGCGTCCTGGTCATGCACCGTCAGTCGCTGCATCCAGCCAGAGTGAACGGCCTCTTCCACGGGCCCGGCGCCCGGATTGGTGACCCTGCCGGACGCGAGCACCACCGCATCGGGAATCCACAGCGTCGGAAACAGAGCCCGCAACACCGAAAATCGGTCGATGAGGGCAAACGCGATCAGGGGACTGGAATCACTAACGACGGGGGACCTCATCGTCGTCGCGCGTATGCTCGGCAACAAAAGCCACATCGTGAGCCAGCGCTTCGTCATCATACTGGGTCCAGGAAATTTGGCGTTGCTAGAAGATGTCAATAAAATCGACTAACGACTGATGCGCGATATCGGCGGCACGGGCCAACGAGACGCTGTGACTCGTATAGAGTCCAATCGCTAACGAAATCCGGACATGGTCGTCCACCGTACGGCCCGCACCCAATTGATCCAAAATGGGAATTAAATCAGCCGGGAGTTCCAAATGGACATGGGTCGTTGGTGTGGCCACGGGCTCGCCTCCCCTTTTACTCCGTTTCTTTCATTATACTGCGCGCATCCGAACCTTCCAATCACGGTGAAAAGCCCGCAAGACCCAAATTCCCCGGGGTGAGGGATTCTCACCTGACCGACTAGGCCGAGATTCCCTTCCGATTCCCCATGACACGCGGCTGTTAGTCGGCCGGCCTCTCGCAAGCGGATGCTTTACATGGCGAATTATGTACTAACCGCTTCGTATGTGCATGATTCGGGGCACCTCAAGGATTGAAGGAATTGGCCCGCAGGTTTCATGCGGAAGGGTGCTCCCTGTCGGCGAATCGGGGACCGAAAATCTCACGTTCACGCGTCCATTACGTCGCTGCGATAGTCTGGAGTCAGGAGCTACCACCGTTCTCCCCCGACGGACCGCATCCATCGACTCGTGGTGACGCCGTGGTGACGGATACCCGAGCCATGCGACGGCTGGCGAAACTTCGTGAACGCAAGCGACTCGTTCGCTCACGTTCGGATCAGACTACACCTGTGTGAGCACATCCTGACATGGGTGGAAGCCTCTCCGGCCTAAAGGCCGAAGCTTCCACCGACAAGATGCTTGCACTCTCCGGGCGTCGAGCCCGTCGAGTGTAGGAGCCGCTGCATTCCCCCTTGAAAAGGGGGGTTTTAACATACGGGCTCCCTCGATAAATTGTAATTTGATGTCTGCGTTTGGTCATCAGCAACCGCCCGGTGCGCTCTTAAAGCCTTAGAGTTTTGTCGGATCCCCCACAACACAATCAAGACTCCCGGAAGTGAAATTGATACCTGTTTAAGCGGCCCGCTAATACCCTGGCCCATTTTTGAATTGTGGGACCGTCATGAACGCCAAATACAAAAATGCAGTCTGCCCCAGCGTCTTGATATCGCCGCGCCCGCCGAAAGACGTCGTCTTCAAGGCACTCCCCTGAAGTCCGCTATGAAAGACCGTATCAATCCGCATCAGTCGTTAGTCGATTTTATTGACATCTTCTA
>JAKAAL010000863.1 GCA_021802375.1 Bacillota bacterium
ATGCGATGCGGGGTTAATGGTTCACGCGCCATAGATAGTGCCCTCCTTGAAAGGAAACGTATGAAACACCTAAAAATCCGCAAAACACCAAATCGCCAGCAGGGCTGGCGATACCGAATGCGGCGAACGAGTTCCTCAATCAACTCAGATGGATGAATCACCCCCTCTTCTTCACGATTGGGCCACAGGATCAGAACAAAAAACCCTCGCCTCTCGCGCTCAAGAACGGCCATCGCGCGAGGGGGGAGGGTCAGTCGGTGAGACTGGAATGCCTAGAGGGTGCCCCGTGGATCAGGCACCCGGAGCTTGCCACTTCTTTCCCGCCCAGGGATCAACAGTCGCCTGGGGATCGATCGTGAGTACCTCGGATGATTCGGGCCTCGAGACCGACGGCGGGGTCCAGATGGGTGGCAAATCATTCGACGTCGGTTCCGCCGTGGGCCGAGGCGGTGGCAGGGTACGCGCCTGTTGGGCTTGTGGCCAGTCCTTCCAAAAGCGGAGCGGGAGCTTCGCGGGCAGTTCTCCGGCTTGCAACACCAGGGCGTGATCCGATCGCCAGCGCAGGACCTCATCGGGCGTTAAGAGCGCTCGACCCGTCATATTCGCGTTTTCGGACCACTGCTTGGAGCCACTCTGCCAACTCTGTCCGCGGCTGGTGGTTTCGATGGTGGTTTGTCCCGCCTTATCCGAGATAATCCGGGCCGTTTCGACCTCGTTGGAACTGAGATACACCAGCGTGTTACAGGAGTTGATCATCGTGCGGGATGCCGCTTGGCCGTAGACACTCTCCAGTTGGGAGAAGGCCTGAAGCGTCAAGGTCACATGAATCCCCCGGCCTCGCGACACCGTGATCGCCTTTTCGAAGTCCGGGATTTTCGGCAGGTTACCAAATTCATCCAACACCATATGCACCGGGACTCGCAATCGCCCACCGGGTTGTCGGGCCGAATCGCTAGCGAGTTGCTGCAACAACTGAGTGACAAAAAGCGCCACCAACGGATAGTAGGTACTACTGTCATCAGGGACCACAATAAAGAGCGCGGTCCGCGGCGCCAACAGAGCGGTCGGCTCCAAGCCCGCCGTGCCCGTGAGGCGGGCGATGTTGCGATCCGCAAAGAGACTTAAGGACACGGCCACCACGCTCATCTGGTTTTGTCGGGTTTCGGGGGATCCGGTGAGGAGCGGGCCATAGGCTTGCCGCGCCGGATGATCCAGCGGGAGCGCCGTCATGAGAGCGTCCAATTCACCCGCCGATTGCGTGAGCACCTGATACATCGTCGTCACATGGCGGGCCGCTGGCGGGGCTTTATCCGCCACATAGAGCGCTAAGGCCGCGCCGATGGCCCGGGCACTTTGGGACCAAAAAGCCCCGTTGTCCCCGCCGGGCGCGCCTTGACTCGCTACGATGTTGGCCAAGTCATTCGCCATCTTGGTGGCCTCCGACCACCGTCCGGCTTCGATGGCTTGGCTAATCGGCGTCAAGGGATTCCAGGTCACGGATTGATCCGGGAATCGGAGGTCAAACGTGAGGACCTCATAGCCCTGATCGACGAGATACCCACCCATCGCCTGCTTGAGTTCGCCTTTGGGGTCGGTAATGACCAGGTTTTCCCCGGCCTCTGCGATGACCGCGAGCGACGGCAAGATGACTTTCAAGCTTTTTCCGGCACCGGGCGCGCCGACCAGGAGATTGTGCCCATCCCGGTCGAGAATCCAGGCCGACCGCACGGGGCCTTTGTCCGCCGTGGAGCCGGCCACCAAGCCCGCCGGATTGCCGCGCGTGGAGCCCCACTGCCATTGGGCGAGCGAACGGGTCAACTCTTTACTGGTCCGCCAAGCCGCCGAGCCAAAGGCTTGGCGATTCGTGTCACCGGAACCGGTGCTGTCTTTGCTGAGCGTCCAGCCCCAGTAGCCTGCGCCGCCCACCAGGGCTAATGCCATCAGCCCGTACGTATGCAACCAGGCGCGGTGCTGTGCCAAGAGGCCCCATGCGGTCCATGGCATCGCGGTCGGGTGGCCGGTGGCCTGCATCAGCACCACCAACGACGGGATCGCCACCAGATCGAGCATCACGGCTAACAGGCCCAACACCCGCACCGTTTCCGGGATGCGTTGCCAAAGGCTCTGTAGGGCGCTTTTGAGGACCATCATAGGCGCACAATCCCATTGAGGGGAATATCGGGCTCTTGGTCGGGATCGTGCCCATTGATGAGCATCCGGACCCCGTGCGGGACGACCAACGGAGGGAGTAACGGCCCACCGAGGTCGAGGCGATGGGCACGCTTGCGTAGCCGCGTGGTCGGCGTAGACCTCCAATCGGGCGGCGAGTCGGCCGGCCAGGTGAAGGTGCGCGGATCATTGGGCCCGGTGGGTGTCCCGAACGTATTGTGGATCAAATCCGGCGCCATCCAGAGCGGTCCGCGTCCAAAGTGCACCCCGAGCGACTCCATCGCCATCCACTCTTCCGTCGTCTGAATCCCGGTTGCCACCACGGGAATGCGGGGATCCAAGGCCCGCAGGAAATCATCTAAAGCGCCGAACCGTTCATCGTTGCCGGGGATCCGTCCCATGCGTCCCGAAAGCCCCGTCGAGACGGATGCATCCAGATGCAGAATTTCAAACGGCCCATCATTCAGCGCCTCCGCCAAGGCCGGGGAGAGACTCGTGCGTCCGACATGGGAGCCGGCCAGAATGGGACGGTCGCCATACAGTTGTTTGGCGCGCCCGATAGCGGCCAGTTCCTCCCAGACTGCGGGTTCGATCGGTTCATCCACCGGGAGCATGTAGACCAGATTTAAGGCCTGCTTTTGGACATTCCATAAACTCAGAATCTCTGCGATGCGCAGTTGCGGACGCACCTGAGGGTGCAACGGGAGATGCCAACCTGGTACTAAGGAGAGCTGGTCGGCTAAGCCTGAGAGGATCAGTTCCATCGTGCTCTGGATCAATTCTCCGCGATCACTCGCCATGACCGTCTGCCACCACTGCGCCGGATTCGCACCGGA
>JAKAAL010000023.1 GCA_021802375.1 Bacillota bacterium
TCGTACACTGAAGGCATCTTTCCGAGCCACTTTCATGGCTCTAACACAAAGGAGGACTTGAGTGATGGCGAATACCGCGATCTATTTTTATGGCGATGTATAAAGGACCCCATTGTCAAGACAATATTTCTGCGGATCTTTAGGTACAGTGACGCGGATTACGGTGGCAAAATTGGATCTGTTTTTGGGGGTATAACATAGGGACTGGATCTCCAGTTTCCCTCTTCACTCCGTGTGAGGGGAGCCACGTTCTTGGTGGCTCAACCGAGGCCGGAGTCCCAGCCCGCCGGGCTGTGTCCTAGGTTTTCTGTAACACCTCACCCCTTTCACCATCTCACGCTAGGCATTGAGCACCGCCTCCCTCAAAAATGGGGGGGTGGACCCCTTTGTCCGACACTTTTGCCAAAGATTTTAAGAGACCTTGGACGTCTCGTTCGGCCGGCGTTATGAGGTCGTTCGGATCGGAGATGGCACCCCATACACGGAAGCGGGCGTGGCGTAATCCAGGCTTTGATGACGACGCTCATGGTTGTAAAATGCGATATACGCAGCGATCGCACGCCGAGCCTCGCGGGGTGTCGCATAATCATGTAAATAGATCTCTTCGTACTTAATACTCCGCCAAAACCGCTCAATAAAGATGTTGTCGAGGGCCCGTCCGCGCCCATCCATACTAATCTGCGTGGGGGCTTCGGTCAATAAGGTCAGGAATTGCGGGCTGGTAAAGTGACTGCCTTGGTCCATATTAAAGATCGTCGGCGTGGCGAGCGCCAGCGCTCGCTGGGTTGCGTCGAGCACAAAGGGCATTTCTAAGGTGTCGGCCAAGGCCCAGCTGACGAGATACCGTGAATACCAATCAATTATGCCTACGAGATACATCCATCCCCCCGGAGCCGTACATAAGTGATATCAATGGACCAGACGTGATTCGGGTGCAGAGGCGTGACGCCACGGAGTAAATACGGGTACGTCGCGTCCTCTTGGCGGCGTTTACTGAGATTGGGCCCCGGCGCGATGCCGGCGATGGCCATCTCCCGCATATACCGTTGCACCCGTTTCCGGTTGATCGTGAGGCCCTCATCGTGCACCAAGGCTGCCGTGATCCGGCGGGATCCATAAAAGGGATGCGCGGTATACAGGGCGTCAATCCGATGCTTGATGGCGACTTCTTCCGCGGAAATGGGGACCGGCACATAATATTGACTCGTGCGATTCAAGGACAACAGCGCACACTGGGTGGCGACCGAGAGGTCGCCGGGCGCCTCGACCAGGGCCAGACGTTCCGCCCTAGTCTGGCTTAAGGCCAGATTTTTTTTTAAGCCATGACAACTGCGTCGTCAGGCGGCCCACTTCCTCATAAAGGCGGGCGATTTCTTTGTCGTGTTTTTTCTGGAGATCAGCCCCCTGGGTATCTTTATCGAAGAGGGTGGCCGCCTTTTCCAAGAACGTGCGGCGCCATTGGTGCACCTGGTTCGCGTGGACGCCATATTCCTGGCAGAGTTCGTGGATCGATTTTTCTTCCTTCAACAAGGTCAACACGACCTCGGCTTTCACGGCAGACTCAAAGTGTTTTCGCATAGCCATAGTGTATCTTATCGAGACCCCTTTCAGTAGTCTTGTTTCTGGGGTCCACTATAATATGTCACTCCAAGTCCGGTTGTTATTATCGACAATATCCATGCTGTAGTGGGAATAGTTTTCCCATTGGTGACAAATAGGCTTATCGCACTACCAAGGGTTCCCGAGGCCATGGCTAGCAACAATTCAGCCCACGGGAACTTCTTAGTGGTGAGGTCTTTTAACTTTTGCCGGGCCTTTGATAACACACTTGCCCTCGTTTGAATTACAAAGTCCTCTATGTCTGAATTTGGAATTTTAATGTTATACGCATAATGTGCACTAATGGCTTGCGCACCAAGTGTGGACTCAGAATAGCTTACATCCGCGACAGGTGTGGCACTAGCTCCAGATTCAAATAAGTCGATTGAGGCATCGAAATTATTGGGACTGGCAGGCTTCAATTCATTATTTTCCTTATCACGATTATTGGGTATATCCACATTACGACCCAACTAATTCTGTATTATAGGTTTCCGACGGGCAATTGCTGCATGTATAGGAAATTGTCCACGGTCCCGTATTGGGGGGTGGTGTGAGATTGGTTAGAGCCTGCGCTATGTCGCTATCACTGAGGACGTGCCCTTTGGGGCAAATATAAGATAGAAAGCCTTGCGACGGGTTCCGGTGGTTTCCCGAATTAATTATGACTAAGGTTTTGTTGGTGCTGGGAAGATGTGCGCTAAGGCTGGCAATGGTGTGCAGATCGAGGAGTAAGGTTTCTACTTGAAACGGTCCGTACAGAAATTGTGTTTGCCCTTGGGCTGGAAGATTCTCGGCCGCTGCGATAGCTAGCTTGTCGAAATACAAAGGGTCGTTGCTGGGTGACAATAAAAGCTGCAATTGGAGACTCAGCGGAAAACTAACATTGATACCGGTGCCATTTCGAATGCTTGTCCAGAAAACCCAGTGCAATGCGGGTTTCCCGTTTACTATGAGTGGTTGTTTAGAAAACAGGCCTAGAACGTTTCGGCGTGTCATGTTCATTGCCTCCTAACCCTGATTTTACCACATAAAATTTCAGAATAAGCGCGTGATTTGTCTTGGGTTTCAACCAGTTGCCTGATTTAGCAACGCACAACCATTCTAGAAGATGTTGCCTCAGACATGGCTCTTGGTTATTTCTCATATTGGAGACGTGGCTGCCCAGCAAGAGATCGCCGCTAATTAGATGACATTTATTGGCGTTTTATGTTTGTAAGTCGTGGACAATATTATTGGTAAAACGAGTAGTCTTCTCAATTTATGTTCTGTCGCAAAAACGACCGTTTTTGCACCGCCGAGTTCCAGCGATCACCGATCCCCGAAACCCGCAGAAATGCTGTTGCAAAACTATGGTGCAAAACATGGTGTTTCAGAATAGACAGCGCGCCTGAGTTCTGCAACACTAGAGGGGGAGGGATTTGATGTTCATCGGGTACGCCCGCGTGTCGACGGCCGAGCAAACGCTGGCCCTGCAAGAAGATGCGCTGCAGCAGTTGGGCTGTGAAAAAATCTTTCGGGATGTGATGTCCGGCAGCACCACAGAGCGCCCCGGTCTCTCCGAGGTCCTGGCCTATGCCCGATCTGGGGATGTTTTGGTAGTCTGGAAACTCGATCGGTTGGGGCGGTCGTTGGCTCATCTCATCCAAGTGGTCCAGCAACTGCACACGGAGGGCATCGGCTTCCGGAGTCTCCAAGAAAACATGGACACCACGACGTCCGGCGGGCAGCTTATCTTTCACATTTTTGGGGCCCTGGCCGAGTTTGAGCGATCGCTGATTCGGGAGCGCACCACGGCGGGATTAGCGGCCGCACGGGCCCGGGGACGGATAGGGGGCCGGCCCCCGCGATTGTCTGCCGACCAGATTCGGATGGCGCAACGGCAGTTGCAGGATCCCGACCTGACGATGACGGAGGTGGCCCACGCCTTTCATGTGTCTCGGACCACGCTCTACCGGGCATTGAAAAAGGCCGCACAGGAATGATGCCGGACTGCATGGTTGGGAGGGCACGGGCAACGGATTGTCCGAGGCGGTTCTATCATCATTTTCGCCCCGGGTACCCATCCCTTCTCCATTTAGCCATAGTTATCCAGTTCTATTGTGGGGGAATCCGCGTTTTGTTGGCGGGACCCCTGGCACGACGCTGGCAACCATTGGCATTCGCCGCGAGGACCGGGAGCCGGTGCATTTGGGACTGAATTTATAACACACAGAAAGGATCGAGACGCATGCGCAATCAAAAACCCCGCAACACTTCGTTAGCTAGACTCTGCTGAAAAAGTTACCCATTTCCGATCCCCGAAACTCGCACAAAAGCAGGGATCCCCGGCCCCTTTGTCGAATTTATCTCGTGACTAACCTCTCCCCCATTCGAGAGGGGGGGAATTCCGACAGCAGAGGGAGTCGCGCTCACGAGGGCCCTTTCCAGCTTCGGGATTGTATGTCCTGTGGAGACCAGATGCATCAAGCATCTCGCCAAAGCCGCATCCAACGAATTGACAAGGGGCTTTTACCATGACCAGCATCCAACAACGCACTGAACTGCAACGCCGCATTTGGCAAATTGCCAACGATGTCCGTGGCGCTGTCGATGGTTGGGATTTCAAGCAGTACGTGCTTGGCACCCTGTTCTACCGCTTCATCAGCGAGAACTTTGCCAGCTACATCGAGGGCGGTGACGACAGCATCCACTACGCCGAACTGCCTGACAGCGTCATCACCCCTGAGATCAAAGACGACGCCATTAAGACCAAGGGTTATTTCATCTACCCTAGACAGCTGTTCATCAACGTGGCCGCCAATGCCAACAGCAACGAGAGCTTGAACACCGACTTGGCCAGCATTTTTGCCGCCATTGAAGCTTCTGCCAATGGCTACCCCTCCGAGCGGGACATCAAGGGACTGTTTGCCGACTTCGACACCACCAGCAACCGTCTTGGCAATACCGTCAGGGATAAAAACACTCGCCTGGTCGCCGTACTCAAGGGAGTAGCCGAACTGGACTTCGGCGCTTTTGATAGGAGTCATATTGACCTGTTTGGCGATGCCTACGAATTTCTGATTTCTAACTATGCGGCCAATGCAGGTAAATCTGGCGGCGAGTTTTTCACCCCGCAATATGTATCCCAGCTGATTACCCAACTCGCCCTACACAAACAAAGCAGCGTCAACAAGATCTACGACCCCGCCTGCGGCTCCGGTTCCTTACTGCTGCAAGCTTCCAAACAGATGAACGCCTCCTTCATCGAAGAAGGATTTTTCGGACAGGAGATCAATCACACCACGTACAACTTAGCGCGGATGAACATGTTCTTGCATAACATCAACTACGACAAGTTCAACATCCAGCTCGGTGATACCCTGACAAACCCTCACTTTGAGGATGAAAAACCCTTTGATATGATCGTCTCGAACCCGCCCTATTCGGTGAAGTGGATCGGTTCTGACGACCCGACTTTGATCAACGATGAGCGTTTTGCTCCGGCAGGTGTCCTGGCACCCAAGTCCAAAGCTGACTTTGCCTTTGTGTTGCACGCGCTCAGCTACCTCTCCGGCAAAGGCCGGGCGGCCATCGTCTGTTTCCCCGGCATCTTCTACCGAGGCGGTGCCGAGCAGAAAATCCGCCAGTATCTCGTAGACAACAACTATGTTGAAACCGTGATTGCACTAGCCCCCAACCTATTTTTTGGTACTACTATCGCCGTGAACATCCTAGTGCTCTCCAAGCATAAGCCCGATACCACCATTCAATTCATCGATGCGAGCGGTCTTTTTAAGAAGGAAACCAACAACAACGTGCTGCTAGATATGCACATCGATCAAATCATGGAGGTGTTCGACCGCAAGGCAAATGTGGACTACTTTGCTCGAGCGGTGCCATTTGAGCACGTTGCCACTAACGATTACAACCTGTCCGTTAGTAGTTATGTTGCAGCCAAGGACACCCGTGAGGTCGTGGATATTGTTCAACTCAATGCCGAGCTGAAAACCACGGTCGCCAGGATCGACCAACTGCGGGCCGCCATTGATGCGATTGTGGCCGAGATTGACGGTGAGGAGGGGAAGGCATGAGCAGTGTGAGTTTTTTGGATAAGCTGTTGGACGAGGTAGTGGTGGAGTGGAAGCCCGTTTCGGAAATATTTCATTTAAAAAATGGTTATACACCATCAAAAACAAAAAATGAATATTGGGCGGATGGCACTATCCCATGGTTCAGAATGGAAGATATTCGCGAAAACGGCCGAATACTCAGTAACTCAATTCAAAAAATTTCCGCAAGCGCAGTAAAAGGCGGAAAACTGTTTCCTGCTAATTCAATCATAATCGCAACCTCTGCGACAATTGGTGAGCACGCCCTAGTGACTATTCCGTACTTAGCTAATCAAAGATTCACCTGTCTTGCGTTGAAGTCAAACTACATTGATAGGTTTTACATTAAATTTATATTTTATTACTGCTTTCTACTCGCAGATTGGTGCAAAAAGAATACGACAATTTCCAGCTTTCCATCTGTGGATATGGATGGATTTAGAAAATTCAAAATCCCCATCCCCTGCCCAGATAACCCTCAGAAGTCGCTGGCCATTCAGACCGAAATTGTCCGCATTTTGGACGCTTTTACCACCTATACCGCCGAGCTGACCGCCGAACTGACCGCCGAACTGACCGCCCGCAAAAAACAATACGCCTACTACCGCAACCAGTTGCTGAATTTTGAAGACGCTGGGGGATCTCGCAGAGAATCTTGATTCGATGCGCAAGCCAATCACGAGTGGCTTAAGAGATCTAGGCGATATTCCGTACTATGGGGCATCAGGAATTGTCGATTACGTTAAAGACTTTATCTTTGATGGGGATTTTCTTCTCGTTTCCGAAGATGGTGCCAATTTGGTGGTGCGAAATACCCCAATCGCCTTTAGCATCAGTGGAAAAAGTTGGGTGAACAATCATGCTCACGTACTTAAATTTGAGACATACACTGAGCGTAAGTATGTCGAATATTATTTGAATAGCATTGACTTAACATCCTACATCTCGGGGGCGGCGCAGCCAAAACTGAATAAAAAAAATCTCGAAAGCATTGATATCCCGAACCCCTCTCCCGAAGAGAAGAAGCGCATCGTAGCCATTCTCGACAAATTCGATGCTCTAACCCACTCCATCACCGAAGGCCTGCCCCGCGAAATTGCCCTGCGCCAGAAGCAATATACGTATTACCGCGATCTGCTGTTGAGCTTCCCTAAGCCGGATGAGGTACAGGAATAACATGGGAAAGACGCTAACGGAAATCGCCCAGCAGCTGAAAGACGTCAATAAGAAGGTGCAGCTAATCTACGCTTTTAATGGTACGGGGAAAACGCGTTTGTCCCGGGAGTTCAAGCAGCTATTTCCCCCAAAAGCTGATGAGAGTGAAGACGATGATGCATCTGGTGAGCCTACGCGCTCGCGCAACACAATCCTATATTACAACGCCTTCACCGAAGACTTGTTCTATTGGGATAATGATTTGGAGCTGAATGCCGAGCCTAAGCTGAAAATCCAGTCCAATTCTTATACAAACTGGCTTGTGACACTGCTTCGTGACTTGGGCCAGGATGGGAATATTGTGCGGTATTTCCAGCGATATGCGAATGACAAGTTAACGCCTCGCTTCAGCGAAGATCTCACCGCAGTCACATTTTCTATGGAGCAAGGGAACACCGAGCCTTCGGGCCAGATCAAGATCTCCAAAGGCGAAGAAAGCAATTTCATCTGGAGTGTTTTTTACGCCCTACTGGATCAGGTAGTGACAGTTCTCAATGTCGTCGAGCCGGATGATCGAGAAACCAGCGAGTTTAATCAGCTGGAGTATGTGTTTATTGATGATCCTGTCAGTTCTCTGGATGAAAACCATTTGATCGCATTGGCAGTAGATTTAGCGAGTCTGATAAAATCCAGTGACTCTCTGAAATTTATCGTCACGACTCACAGTCCGCTGTTTTATAACGTGCTCTTCAATGAGCTGGAACTAAACAAAAAACACCACTCCTGCTATATGCTGGAGTGTTACGAAGATGACACATTTGCCCTCACGGGGAAGAAAGGAGACTCCAACACGAGTTTCTCCTATCACCTATATTTAAAGCAGACCATCGAGCAGGCAATTGCCGACAACAAAGTGGAAAAGTATCACTTTACCTTGCTACGCAATCTTTACGAAAAGACGGCCAACTTTCTCGGTTATCCAAGATGGTCGGAGTTATTGCCCGATGACAAACAGCTCTATCTGAGCCGCATTATCAATTTTACAAGCCATAGCACGCTATCCAACGAAGCCGTTGCAGAGCCCACGCCAGAAGAGAAGACGACGGTCAAATTTTTGCTCGACCACCTGAAGAACCACTATGGCTACTGGAAGGAGAAGAAATAAAATGATTGACTACACCAAGCCCATCGCTGAATCCAAAAATTTCATCGTCCTCGATAAATACACTCCGGAGTTGAATGTTGCGGGAAGCTACCAGAGCGAAGCAGATCTGGAACGGGAGTTTATCCAGGACTTGAAACATCAGGGCTATGAGTTTCTGTCTGCTCTGAACACGCCTGAAGCCTTGCTGGCCAATGTGCGTGTGCACCTGGAAGCGCTGAATCACGTGCAGTTCTCCGATGGCGAGTGGTTGCGCTTTGTCGAAACTTGGCTGGACAAGCCCAGCGAGGGGATTGTCGAGAAAACCCGCAAGGTCCACGACGATTACATCCATGACTTTGTCTTTGATGATGGGCATATTCAGAACATCACCCTGCTGGACAAAAAAACCATCGCCCGCAACACGGTGCAGGTCATCCGGCAATTCGAGCAAACCGGCACCCACGCCAACCGCTATGACGTGACAATTCTGGTGAATGGCCTGCCCTTGGTGCAGGTGGAGCTGAAGAGGCGCGGGGTCGCTATTCGAGAAGCCTTCCACCAGGTACACCGCTACAGTAAGGAAAGCTTCAACAGCGAGCACTCCCTGTTCAAGTACCTGCAACTGTTTGTCATCTCCAACGGCACCGACACCCGGTATTTCGCCAACACCACCCAGCGCAATAAGAACAGTTTCGACTTCACCATGAACTGGGCCCAGGCGAATAACAGTCCCATCAAAGACCTGAAGGACTTTACCGCCACCTTCTTCCAGAAGCACACCCTGCTCCAAGTGCTCCTGCACTATTCGGTATTGGATGTTAGCAATACCTTACTGGTGATGCGCCCCTACCAGATTGCCGCCACGGAGCGTATCCTGTGGAAGATCCATAGCGCCTTTGCGGCCAAGAAATGGAGTACGACGGAAGGCGGGGGGTATATCTGGCACA
The DNA here is from genome assembly GCA_021802375.1 of Bacillota bacterium. The sequence continues at coordinate 8,937 of JAKAAL010000023.1, forward strand.
CCACGGGATCCGGCAAGACTCTGACTAGCTTCAAGGCAGCGCGTTTGGCTACCGAGCTGGATTTCATCGACAAGGTATTTTTCGTGGTGGACCGCAAGGATCTGGACTACCAGACGATGAAGGAATACCAGCGCTTTTCGCCGGACAGCGTGAATGGCTCAGACAGCACGGCGGGCCTCAAGCGCAACCTGGACAAGGACGACCATAAGATCATCGTCACCACCATCCAGAAGTTCAACAACCTCATGAAGAGCGAAGAGAGCCTGCCGATCTACGGCAAGCAGGTGGTGTTCATTTTTGATGAGTGCCACCGGAGCCAGTTCGGGGAAGCCCAGAAAAACCTGAAACGGCGGTTCAAGAAATTCTACCAGTTTGGCTTTACGGGCACGCCGATTTTTCCGCAGAATGCGCTGGGGGCCGAAACCACGGCCAGTGTCTTTGGTCGGGAATTGCATGCGTATGTGATTACCGATGCCATTCGGGATGAGAAAGTGCTCAAGTTCAAGGTGGACTACAACGATGTGCGCCCGCAGTTCAAAGCCATAGAGAGGGAGCGGGACGAAAGGCAGCTCAGCGCGGCGGAAACCCAGCAGGCCTTGCTGCACCCTGATCGGATTCGGGAGATTACGCAGTACATTCTGAACAACTTCCGGCAGAAAACGTATCGCCTGCAAGCGGGCAACAAAGGGTTTAATGCCCTGTTCGCCGTCAGCAGCGTGGATGCTGCTAAGCGGTATTACGAGTCATTCCGGGAGCTACAGAAAGGCCACGACAAGCCCTTGCGGGTGGCGACCATCTTCTCGTTTACGGCCAACGAAGAGCAGGATGCGGTGGGCAACATCCCGGACGAGAGTTTTAATGTCTCCGCCATGAATAGCAGCGCCAAAGAGTTCCTGAGTGCGGCCATTGCCGACTATAACGTACTGTTCCAAACCAATTTCAGCATAGACAGCAACGGCTTCCAGAACTATTACCGCGATCTGGCCCGGCGCGTGAAGACGCAGGAAATTGATCTGCTGATCGTCGTGGGGATGTTTCTGACGGGCTTCGATGCACCGACGCTGAACACCCTGTTTGTCGATAAAAACCTGCGTTACCACGGGCTGATTCAAGCCTATTCGCGCACCAACCGGATTTTTGACGCCACCAAGACCTTCGGCAATATCGTCACGTTCCGCGATTTGGAGCAGGCAACCATCGACGCCATCACCCTGTTTGGCGACAAGAACACCAAGAACGTGGTGCTGGAGAAGAGCTATAAGGAATACATGGAAGGCTTCACGGATGTGATGACCGGTGAGGCGCGGCGCGGTTTTGTGGATGTGGTGCGGGAGCTGGGGGTGCGCTTTCCCGATCCTGCCGCCATTGAAAAAGAAGCCGAGAAAAAGGCTTTTGTGGAGCTTTTTGGCGAGTATTTGCGCGTAGAAAATATCTTGCTGAACTATGATGAATTCGCTAGCCTGAAGGCCTGGCAAGGTGTAGATAAAAACGACCCGGTGGCGGTTGAGGCATTCAAGGCCGCACACTATTTGAGCGGTGAGGATCTGGCCGCATTGCAGACTATCACGATCCCTGCTGAGCGAACGCTCCAAGATTACCGTTCCACCTACAACGATATTCGTGACTGGTTGCACAGAGAAAGGGCTTCCAAAGAAAAAGCGCAATCCACCATCGATTGGGGAGATGTGGTTTTTGAGGTGGATCTGCTGAAATCACAGGAAATCAATCTGGACTATATCCTAGAACTGATTTTTGAGCACAACAAGCAAGGCCAAAGCAAATCCCACCTGGTGGAGGAAGTGCGCAGGGTGATTCGGGCAAGCCTCGGCAACCGTGCCAAAGAGAGTTTGCTGGTCAATTTCATCAACCGAACCGACTTGGACCAGTTAAGAAACAAGGCCAGCGTGATTGACGCCTTCTTCACCTTTGCCCAAGCGGAGCAACGGCGCGAGGCCGAAGAGTTGATTCGTGCCGAGAATCTGAATGAAGAGGCGGCCAGGCACTATATCACCGTCTCGCTGAAACGGGAGTTTGCCAGTGACAATGGCACAGAGCTTAATGCCGTTCTGCCCAAGATGAGTCCACTGAATCCGCAATACCTAGCCAAGAAGCAAAGTGTTTTCCGGAAAATCGCGGCTTTTGTGGAGAAGTTCAAAGGCGTTGGCGGGCAGGTCTGAGCAGACCGCTTAGCTGACTGGGAATCTGGGCGGGCGGCTGAGGGCACCTCACAGAAGTTTAAGTTATCGTCAGGCAAGGAGAGGACGATAAGCGCACGCTGAATCGATCCTTCCACGTCACCAAGGCGGTGCGTGCCGCCTATCTGGGGTTTGTGTAGCAACTGTACCGAAAACCGGAATAAGCTCGAAACCGTTGCTCCATAACGGTTTTAATGTGGGACGGGAAAGCTTGATGATGCGGATTCAGAGAGTTTTTCTCGCAAAAGATGCTCTCAACACGGATCAACGACGGGATATGACCGTGTTTCCAAGAGAATCGCCTCTTATTCCTGTTTTTGGTTCCAATGATACACAGACCCCGGCATCAGTATGACTTTGCGAGGTGCTGCTTACAATGAGCCAGAATAATTTCAACGGATGGTAGAATTGTACAGTGGACCCATTTGTTGCGCTCGCATTCGAAAGTGGGGGACAAACCATTGAATCGAATGCACACTATCCTTCTTCGGCTGCGCGTCCTCATTGAACCAGCGCTCATAGGGGTACGACAACAATTCCATAAATATCGGCCCATAAGTGAATATGCCCTATGGGTTTGTGTAACATTGGAACCAAAAACCGGTGCGCTTGAAAGCAATCGCGTCAGGCGCTTACCCGGACGGGCCTGACATCTGTCTTAGGAGCTATGATATTTTTGTTCCCCCAATATAGCCAACTGTCGTGTACACTGTATTTGGTTAAACGTTGATTATGCTATCGGGCCCAGATCCCGTTAACAAAGGATGGGTGACACCATGGCCATTAATCTAAACATAAAGCCGCTTACGCGTAATTTAGCGACGGATTATTTGCGCTTTTTCGATCGGGATGCATTTGGGGTATCTGTAGCATTGGAACGAAAAGTGCAATAGAGCTTGAAAGCCTTACACAGTGCGGCGTTCTTCAAAATGTCATCTCAGTCGTCAGGCGACTATTTTCGGGCAACAGCGCTCCCATTGGGAGTGGAAGGGCTGTTTTCTGAGAGATTGAGGTGGTTTTAGACCGATGTTTAGTGGCTATTGCAGTTTTCGTTCCAATGCTACACAAACCCCATTTTCCGTAAAAGGCAGAGAAAATCAAACTCGTCCGGACGCCCGTTTGCGGAGCGATCCGATCTGCGATCCGGAAATGCAGGGCGCGCCCTTCTGTGCTGCCTTGCGGAGGCCGTCTTGGTTTTAGGCTAGCGACCTTGACCGGGTGCTAGAATGGCAGGCCCGACGCGGATAGGCTCTCGCTGTGCTGTGCTTCCCTGCGTCGGCCACCCAGGCCTCAGCACCCGACGTCAAGGGCAGCGATGGCAATGGGGATCGTGTGCAGGAGAACACCCAGATTAAAGAGGCCGCGGTTTGGGCGGCCGGTTTAAGCAAGGCCCGCAAAAGGGCGTATCGATAAAACGACAGAATATTCTATTATCGACAAAATCCACAGAAAACGCGCGCTTACTACAGGAGATCTTTTAAGATCTACAGGATTAACTACAGGAGGGAACCGGAAATCGTGAGGGGGCAATGGTTTGCAGGGCGGGCGGTCAACCAATGACCCGCAAAAGGTCAACCAATGACCCGCAAAAAGTCTCCTAAAAATGGGTTTGCGGTCAACCAATGACCCGTGGATAACTTCCTTGTCCCCGGTCAGTTGGGGATGTTTTGGACAATCTCGGTCAACCAATGACCCGCAAGAAAAAAGGCCCTGACGGGCCTCAATCAAGTCGCCGGTGAATTGCCAAGCGACTAGGGACCAGAGTTAGCCCTTGCTGGTCCGCTGTCACCTTCGCCTCAGGATACAGCTGCAATACTTCCTGTAATTGTTCTTGGAAGTCTTTTTTGAACATGTAGCGGCCACCCTTAGTATCTGCATAATTACTGCCAAACTGAAGGCGTAAGAGATCCCACGGGATGATAGTCGGCTTCTTGAGATAACTCAACCGATGTACCAACCAGCTATAGATGTCGAGGGCCAGCGCCGAGCCTTTTAGTGCCTTAATCGCACGGAGATCGAGGGGAACCGCTCCGTCGGTAATCACCTGAAAAAACTCGTGACTCAGCACGATGCGGGAGGAGTCTGCGGCGGTTTCCATGATCGGTTCCCACCACATACGTAGTTCACTAGACAACCGGAATCCCATGTCATGCACCTGTCGGGAATCGTCTGTCAGACTCGTGCTTACCGTCGTCGCGAAGAGGCGACGCGTTTGCTCTTTGAATCGGCGGATCTCCCGTCCATTGGCATGCGGCGCGATGCCGAGGTTCGCCATAAAGCGCGTGAGACTCTGGTGGATGTCGAGGACCCGGCTTTGCGTCCGGACGGCTTCCGTGGTGGCCCACGTCAAAATCAGACGGGGATAGGCTCCATAGGGCAGGCCAATCGCACTGGGAGCCATGAGGGTCAGGGTGATCCCCCCGTTACGGCGGGTCCACTCATTGGTGGGCTGCTGTCGATAGGGCAAGCTGCATTACACCAGGAGGCGGGCCTGATAACCCAGCACGCCCGCCTCCTGGGCGGACTCCCGTTCCATCAGGAGCGCGGTGGCAAACCGCTTGCGGCGCGGAGCGGGCGCGGTGGCAATGAGGCCCAAGCTCGGATCACCGTCGATTAACCGCTGTAAAAAGTCGTCAGATTCATGGATCATGAAAAATTCCTCCCTTGTCGGGAGACCTCCGCCGTGTAGACGAAATTCCGGGGGCGTCGTGGAACCCCGGGGAATTTCGTGGAACGTCCCTCTTGAATACCCCCGTCTCCATCGGGTACACTAAGAGCTACGAGAGAGGCGCTGCTTCGAGGCGGGGGCCTCTCGTTTTTTATGCTTTCTTGTACTTTAGCAAATTTTTCCGGAATGGGACAGGCTTTTAGGCCATTAGAGTTCCGACCCAAAGGATCCCGTAAGGATTCTGCGGGGCCTTGCAGGGCCATGAAAAGTACTCCGCGAGTCCCATGAATCGCGGCCTGCTCCGGCTTCGCGTGCGCCTGATAAGCGTGAATCGCCCGGACCACATAATCCCGCATGGAAATGTCTTTTCGCCGCACACTGAATCTTTAGCTGCTTAGCGACACGGGCTCACTGGGAGATATTGAGACGTTCGTGGAAGGTTGGACGATGGCCGATGAGCTAGGAGGATTTGAAGACGTATTTGATGCCGGTGGCAAGTTCGATGGGCTTGAAGAGGTGGGTACACCACCTGCGGATCTCTTATCGCCAATGTATGAAATCCCCTGTAGGCTTGTCTACCACTTCATGCAACATCTCCCAATCACTCCCCCTTGGTGCCCATTGCGCCTAGTTCTTGCCGCGAAATAGGCGGGCCCACCATGATGATTCCCTCGATTTAAGCGCAGCCTTTTGGGCCGCGAATGACGTGGGCACCCCGGTGGCTCAAATTACGGGCGATGTGGTGCAAGCTGCCAACTGGATTAAGAGCAGCGAGCTCGTGATTGTC
>JAKAAL010000864.1 GCA_021802375.1 Bacillota bacterium
TAGAAATGGACATCGCCTATCTGGTTCAAATTCAATACGATCCGACGATCGACTACGGATGTGGGATTGACATGACAACTCGCGATACACTACACGTCGCGAGTAGTCCCAAAGCGGCACAAACCTGGATGCGTAGCAATGCTGAGCATATGGCTCAAGAATACGCTGAGATGGAGCTGGTCGTGACCGCCTGGATGGTCAACGCGGTGCGGGTGTACGACAGGGAGCAATTCTCTTTCGCTCATGAGTAGAAACGTCGATGCCTAAGGCGTGCGTGATATCACGCGCGCCTTGTAAGGTTTCTGCTCGCTACGTCGGGGCTCCTTCCACTCTCCTAGTTCCAAGGACGCCGCCAGGAAACCTCGAACAAGAGAATTTTATCGGATGCCATCAATGAATCACCTAAGAAACGCCAATCCATGACTATCCAACTCTCGGTTCCGACTGGGACGACCTTTGGCCATCGACATGGATAGCGGCACGGCCCATTCGCCACGGATCACTATCACCGTCATACGGACATTAGCACTGGGGAGGCCTACTCGGGCCAACTGGCTCGATGCATCATTCATCGCGGCCTTATTCCCCTCTAGGATTTCACCGAGATCAACTCGCTCATCCGATCAACATTCTCATTACGGCCAGAGCCGACTAAACGCTTCCATGCGATGATTACCGGGAACGATGATGTGGCGTCCGAGAAGGTCGCTCTGCGAGCGTACAGAAGGTGAGCACAGTGAGTGGACGTAAGACGCATTGGGTGGCGCAAAGCCCCTGAACCAAGGGGGGCTGGCGTCCAGCCGAAATCAAAAAAACTCCATTACCGCCGAGGTAGCCATTGGTCACCGTGCAAAAAAAATTCAGTTACGAGTCAAAAGAATAGCAAATCGGGTAGGCCCATTTTCTTGATATGTCACGGTAAACATTCCCGGTTGTTCTGCCTCTAATTGATACAAGAGGGGCTTGGGATCGTGATCATTGACCAGCAATGCGGAATAGCCCTGAGGAAGCGCATCGAATGCCGCCAAAATGGTTTGGTGCTTGACAGGCGGCGGTAGTAGCGGTGCATTTATTATGAGAACGGGTTCGGACATCCTTATACCTCCTAAGTGGGTGAAACTATTGCTCTGAAAGCATTATGGTGCCTGACGTGCACGCCCGTCGTGATGGAGATCACAAGTCAGCCGAATTCATATAGACCACCCCTTTTTCATCATGACTCACGTCCATATTTTCTATTCCGCACCCCCTCCACACATCCCCAAGAGGTTGCCCCGCACCACCCCTTAACCACGCCAGAATGACGTCTCCGCCACCTGCCCCCGATGATTTCCCAGCACCTCCCAGTTGCTCCACGGCATCTAGCGCCCAAGTCATCACATTGGTTTCGATTGAAAGATTTCCGATGTCGGCCAAGTATCGAAGGGCTTGCCGATTGGCTCGGATCGCTTCTAATAGTTTGCTATGATGCCCACTACGTATCGCGTCGACAAACAGTCCCACTGATCGGTCGCTTTGATCGAGAAAGTGACTAAAAGCTTTAGGCTCCCGTTGTCGAAATGCTTGCATGCGCCGCAGCAACGATGGGGTTGATACGGCCTGTCCGGTCCATCCTACAAACCACGATGGCAAAAGGGCCGTCGGCAGGGATTCAATGCGTAATTCCGGCCAGCGTCGATCCATAACATGGTGAAGCGGTTCTTCATGAAATCGGCTTCGGAGCCAATCCGCATCATAGCGCCAATATAGGATCACTCCCCCAAAGGTGCACGCGGCGACGTCCGCTCCTGATCCACCTCCTTGAGCCCACGCATGAGCGGTTGCCGCGAATTTGAACACGGTGTCTCGGCTGGGGTCACGCCCCAAGCATAAGCCTAACAACGCTGCACTTATCGCCACACTTATTGCAGCACTCGAGCCCAACCCGTATTTGATGCCCGTCGGCGTTTGCATTTCAGTATTGGTCACAGTCACTCGGAATGGTGCTAGTCGCTGGCCCGCTTCCCTGACATAACGATGGATCAGAACCATGACGCGTAGCACTAAGGTAAGACGCGCATCTTCGCGCAACCGCACTAATAAGGACGGCCAGTCCGCCGTCGTAATAGTTGTCTCCAAGGTCGGTAATTCAAGGTGGTATCGTTCGGCCGGTTCAACCACGGCGGTCACATAGCGGTCTACGGCCGCCACAATACCTGGATGTCCAGTCTGGGTCACCGCATATTCTCCCATCAGCATCAGCTTTCCCGGAACCTTCACCACGATGGGTTTCACGCGCTAGACACCGCGTCAACTCCAGGTCCCGGGGCCGCAATAATAACCGCTTTAACCCCAGGCAATTCCTGAAGGCCGTGGGCGATGGTGGCGGCATCTCGAGGATTTTGACATAACACCGCTACATGAGCCCCGGCGTCGATTGTGGCGTAAGCTTCCAGACCTTGCATGCGCCATCTCTGAATCGATTGAATCACTTCAATCGTGGTCCCCGTCCAATAAATGAGAGGTGGCGTAGCTCCCAGCGCAGTGGCGTGCATTTTTAGCGCATTGGCCTCGGAGATTTGGCCCAGAGTTGAAAAATCTCGCCGCAAGATGGCAGCTCGTACCGCATTCAAATCGTCCTCCACGGTCGCGAGCCAGCCCGCATAAAAGGGAGAGGTGTCGACCACCCGCTTCATGCCTTCTCGACTCGACACCGATTTGGCTCCGTGCCCAACCACCACGATCACGATAGATAAGTCCCAATAATCTAATGATGTCAGCGGCACTGCATAAGAGTCCTCTCCGTCGCTCCGGGCACCTTTAATCCATTCCACGAAGCCTCCATAGATGGAACGTGCCGCCGACCCCGATCCTAGGCGGGCCAATTTCGATAGATCGATGGAGGACCAGGGCATGTCTAACGCCAACGCCGATGCCTTAGTCAATGCCGCGTAGACGGCCGACGAATAAGCCAATCTCGAAGCCCTGGGCACTCGGTTATAAGACGTCACGATAGCCCGGGAT
>JAKAAL010000865.1 GCA_021802375.1 Bacillota bacterium
AGCGTGGGAAAAGGTGCGGTGGGAAAGATGGGGCCTCAGGCGCTCTATCCAATCCGACGTCGACGTGGTTCATATTCCCTATATGACCCATCCCCCCAAGCCATTTCGTATTCCGTCGGTGGTTACAGTGCACGATCTTATTCCCTATCGCCTCAAACAATATCATTCGCGAGCTCGAGAGCGCGCATATTTTGCTCAGGTGCGAAAAAATTTGCGGGCAGCCAGCCATCTGATTGCGATTTCGGAGGCCACCTTGGCCGATGTCCAAAGTATTATGCCGGAGTTAGCCTCAAGGATTAGCGTAATCCCAAACGGGATCGCTGCCGCCTATTTTTCGCCGGCGGATACGGACCAGGTCCAGCAAGTCGCTCGCCGTTTAGGGTTAGAGCGTCATCCGCGAATTTTGTACGCTGGGGGCTACGACGTGCGAAAAAATGTCGGGACCTTAGTGAAATCAGCGGCCCAGGTACTGCACCGGCTGGGCGGCGAGTTGGTGTTGGTGGGGGCCAAGGGGCTCTCGACCGTCGAGAGTCAAGTGCACGAACTAGGGATTGTTGACCAAGTGGTGACCACGCCATGGCTGAGCCGCGACGATCTAGTCACGCTTTATCAGTCGTCAGATATCTTCGCCTATCCGTCGATTTACGAAGGGTTCGGAATGCCGCCGGCGCAGGCGATGGCGGCGGGCGTGGCGGTGGTCGCAGGGGACAACCCCGCCGTTCGCGAAGTGGTAGCCGACGCGGCCTTGCTGGTTGAACCGACCAAGATGGAAGCGTGGGTTGACGCACTGACCCAAGTGATCGAAAACCCCGCGTTGGCCAACCGCATGGTGGCAATCGGCAAAGAACGGTCGCGGGAACTGGCCTGGGATGTTATTGCCGAGCGATATCAAGCGGTGTATCAACAGTTGGTGAATTCGTAATGCGCGTCTTGATGATCTCTAAGGCCACAGTCACGCGCTCGTACCGGACCAAGCTCTGGTATCTCAACCAGGCTCCGAATGTGACCGTGGGCTTGGTGGTACCGCAAAAGTGGGATCAGTTGCCGTTTGAACCGATGGCGGAGGATGCCACCTACCCGTTGTTTATTCGTCCGATTTGGCTGAACGGGCGAAATCATTTGCATCGCTATCCGGGAATACGGTCGATTATTCGCCAATTCGCTCCAGATTTAATTCATATTGACGAAGAGCATTACAGTTGGGTGACGGCTGAGGTGGTGAGCATTGCAAATAAAATGGGGGTGCCTACCCTTTTTTTTACCTGGCAAAATATTTTCAAAAATTATCCGTGGCCGTTTTCTCGGATGGAACAAAAGGTCTTGCGATCCGCTCGAGGCGCTATTGCGGGCAATCAGGAGGCACTCGGGGTGTTGCGCAAGAAAGGGTTTGTGTCCCCTATCGAGGTCATTCCCCAGTTTGGAACAGATCATCGCATTTTCTATCCCATGGATCCCGCCGAGGTTCGCTTGCGCTTAGGACTCGAGGGGACGACGGCCATTGGCTATGTGGGACGAATGATTGCTGACAAAGGTCTCGATGACCTGTTGCAAGCGATGATCCCGGTGCTGTCTCAAGATTCTACGGTGCGGCTGGTCTTGGTAGGATCGGGCCCGTGGTCCGAGGCCGGGAAACAGGCGGCTGAAACCGGGGGAGTGGGCACCCAGGTGATTTTTGTACCCTGGATGGCCTCAACGGAGATGCCTCTATTAATGAATGCTTTAGATATCTTGGTCTTGCCGTCGAGAACCACACCGAGCTGGAAGGAACAACTTGGCCGGGTGTTGACCGAAGCCATGGCCACCAAGACCGCCGTGGTCGGATCGAGTAGCGGAGAAATTCCCTCGGTGATTGGTGACGCGGGGATGGTCTTTCCCGAAGGCGATGTGGCCCGATTGAGCGACATATTGACGACACTAAGCCAGGATCGGGATTTGCGTCAGCGTTATGGAGAATTGGGTTTTGCGAGAGTCCGGGGCCGGTTTACCCAAGAAGCGGTAGCGAAATCTACGCTCGCGGTGTACACCAAGCTTTTAACCAATGGACGGAAGTAAAGCGGGAGATCGGGTGTGTGAGGAGGCAGATGGTAAGATGCAGGTGACGATATTTGGTGCGGGGTATGTGGGATTAGTGACCGGGGTGGTGCTGGCCGAATTGGGCCATCGGGTGACGGTGATCGAGGTGGTGGCGGAAAAAGTGCAGAGCATTCGTCAAGGAACGTCGCCTATCTATGAGCACGGACTCGATGCGATGTTGACCCGGGTGCTGGCTTCGGGAAATTTTCAGGTGACGGATACGTCAGAAGGCGTCGTAGAATCAGCTGATGTGATTTTTATTGCTGTGGGCACGCCCCCTCTGGCGAGCGGAGAAGCCGATCTTCGCTATGTCCGTCAAGCGGCTTTGGCCATTGGCCACGGCCTTGGCAGCCGCAAGCGGCAAGTCGTGGTCAATAAGGCAACGGTTCCCATCGGATCGGCAAATCAAGTCGAAGTCTGGATCGAAGATGGATTTGACGGAAAACCGGCGGAGGACGTCTACACAGTGGCTTCGAATCCGGAATTTTTGCGCGAAGGCACAGCCATTTATGACACCCTCTATCCTGACCGAATCGTGCTCGGAGCAGATCGCAGTTGGGCGCTTGAGCAACTGAAGGCGCTCTACCGTCCGATTTTAGATCAGACCTTTTCGCCTCCGCCGGAGGTCATGCGGCCCCGAGGTCTAAGCGCGGTGGCGCTGGTCGAGACCGACCGCATCTCCGCGGAAATGATTAAATACGCAGCCAATGCCTTCTTGGCGACGAAAATTTCGTTTGCTAACGAGATCGCCAATATTTGTGAACGGGTCGGTGCTGACGTCATTGAAGTCAGCCGCGGTATTGGTCTCGATCGCCGGATTGGGGATCGCTTTCTCAATGCGGGGGCAGGTTGGGGAGGCAGTTGTTTTGGCAAAGACTTATCCGCATTGATCTATACTGCCGAGGAATACGGCTACCACCCCCAATTGC
>JAKAAL010000866.1 GCA_021802375.1 Bacillota bacterium
GTCTTCACCCCGTAGTCCCATCTGGGGTATCGACCGCGACACCCACATGGACGGCATCGTACTGAAATATTTCTTCGCCATCCCAGCGGGCATTAAAGGCCGGATATTCCGGAATCAGGGCCGCAATCATTTTGATCAGGATCGGTAAATAGGTGAAGTTGGCGAGCCCATGTTCGAGAGCCATGGCTTTCATGTTCTGCCTAAACGCCACGAGCGCAGTCGCATCCAACTTCTCTACGACGGTCACATGCGGAATCTCGTGCCACGATAGCGCCATATGTTCAGCAATCTTCTTTCGCAACCCACGCAGCACCAAGGGGTGGCGCGTGTCCTGAGAGGTATTAGGCGATGGGACTACGGGGTGAAGACGCTGACTTTGTGCCTGGCGCACATCGCTCGGCACGATGCGTCCCCTGGGCCCACTACCGCGTATCTCACGCAGGTCCAAACCCACCTCTTTAGCGAGCCGACGAGTCGCCGGTGCAGCTTGCACCATGGTCGTGACGCTGGCAATAGAGCCTTCTACCACATGGTGATCCTGGGTTAGCATCGGCTCCTCGAGCACCTCTCGAGATTCCGCGGTGGGGGGCTTTTCGTCATCCTGCCCGATGATGACTAATGTACTGCCAACCGCCATGGTCTCGCCGGGTTCACCAAAACGCGCCAGAATGGTCCCCGGTTTAGGTGCCGGTAGCTCCACTACGGCTTTATCGGTCTCGACTTCGACTAGTGGTTGATCCAAAGCCACCGTATCTCCGACCGAAACCAGCCATCGGATGATTTCCCCTTCGGTGGTTCCTTCACCAACATCCGGTAATTTAAATTCAAAGGCCATGTTGCCACCTCAATCCTTTAGGGTTTCCGTAATCACGCGACTGACGCGCGCTGCACTTGGCATATAAAAATCTTCCCACGCATAGGCCGGATACGGCACGTCAAACCCGGTTACCCTGGCCACCGGTGCTTTCAAATGCCAGAAAGCGGTCTCCATAATGAGGGCAGTAATTTCTCCAGCTAGGCCTCCCGTGCGCGGAGCTTCATGTAAAATCACGCAACGGCCAGTCTTCGCCACCGAGCTACCAATGGCGTCTTTATCCATCGGAGATAAGGTACGCAGATCCAAAACTTCAATCGAGACTCCGGCTTCTTGAAATTCCTCCGCCACCTTTTCCGCCAGACTCACCATGGCGCCCCAGGCAACCAGGGTAAGATCGGAGCCCTCACGGGCCACGCGCGCTTTGCCGATGGGCACCGTGTAGCGTCCTTCGGGGACGTCCATCCGACCTAACCGATAACATCGGATCGGTTCCAAAAAAATGACCGGATCGGGATCCTCCAAGGCCGCATACAAAAGGCCTTTAGCGTCATACGCGGTGCTTGGCACCACCACTTTTAATCCCGGCGTATGGGTCAAGTAGGCCTCGGCCGAATCGGCGTGTTGCTCTGGAGCCCGGATCCCACCCCCATAGGGCATGCGAACGGTCAGTGGGACCGTCACTTGGCCCAGGGACCGGGCCCGTAGCCGTCCTGCGTGCGAGAACAGTTGATCCAATCCCGGGTACAAGAAACCCATGAATTGGATTTCGGCAATAGGCCGCATGCCCCCCACCGCGAGGCCGATCGCGGTGCCAATAATGCCGGATTCAGCCAGCGGAGTATCCATCACCCGCTCGCCCCCAAACTTATCAAAAAGGCCCTCGGAGACACGAAACACGCCCCCATTTTTCCCCACATCTTCACCCATCAAGAGTACCCGCCGATCTTGGGCAAAGATTTCATGAAGCGCCGTATTAAGTGCCTGCACCATATTTTGTTCCGGCACTAGCGATCACCCCCTTCAAAATCTTGCAGTTGTTGAACCAGTCGGGGCGGCATAGTCGCATACACGTGTTCAAACATCTCGATGGGCCTTACGGGAGGCATCGCCTCCGCCGCTTCCACTGCTTGATTAACCCATTCTTGCGCGCTATTGCGTATCTCATCCAATCCATCGGCGGCGAGGACTCCCTGTTGCTGTAAATGGGTTCCAAGCCGTACAATTGGGTCCCGATCCCCGCGCCACGATACCACTTCCTCGGCATCCCGGTATCGCGTCGGATCGTCTGCGGTGGTATGGGGGCCAAGGCGATAGGTCAAGGCCTCAATTAGGGTGGGACCTTCACCGGAGAGCGCGCGTTCGCGAGCCTCTTTCACCACCTGGTACACCGCAAGGGCGTCATTGCCGTCCACACGGACCCCATGAATGCCATAGGCTTCTGCCTTTTGTGCCAAGGTCGGCGACGCCGTTTGACGAGACACCGGAATGGAGATCGCCCAGCCGTTGTTCTGGCACAAAAAGATAACCGGAGCCTTAAACACTCCCGAAAAATTTAAGGCTTCGTGAAAATCTCCTTCCGAGGTTCCCCCATCGCCAAAATAGGCAATGGCAATGGCATCTTCCCCCTGCATCCGCGCTGCCATGGCCAAGCCCACGGCATGAGGCAAGTGGGTCGAGATGGGGATCGATGAGGGGAGGGCTCGTACGTCGCCAGCTAGACTTCCAGCACGGCCCATCGCAAAGAGAATCACATTTTCAAAGGGGACGCCATGGACATACAAGGCCCCATGATCTCGGTAGGAAGGTGCCATCCAATCTTTTTTAGACAAGGCGTGGGCGGACCCAATTTCCGTGGCCTCCTGCCCTAATGAAGGAGGGAACGTTCCAACCCGTCCCTGACGTTGCAGATTTAGCGCCTTTTCGTCAAAGGTCCGCAGCAGGACCATATCCTGATAAATTTTCAAAGCGAGTTCATTCGGGACTGTAGGGGGTGCCGTCGGTTCGACACCCAACACCCGATAAATTGGCCAGGATTCCAAAATCACCGCTCCTTTGAACGAGGATTTTTATCAACGTGATTCAAGAACCAGCAAATTACCGCATCTTACCACGTCATCTCCCATGGTATCACACGCGGCTCGATTTCCGACCACGCACCACCATCCCGTGTGTTATAATGCGGG
>JAKAAL010000867.1 GCA_021802375.1 Bacillota bacterium
ACCCGCGCGCAGTATATGACCTATAACCAACGGGACTTTGGACGAACGGGTGTCAATCTTTTGCCATTACCCGAAACTTGGTCATAGATTCCCGTGTCCCCATGCGATCAAAAAGGGTGGACAGCACATCCGAACGGGGAGCCGTGTCTGTCGGCACAAACCCATAGAGAGAAAACCTAAATCGGTGACAAGTCCTTGTTGCATTAAAAGGCCGGTCAGTGCTTAGCAGAATATTACGATAAATGACTTTGCGATCAACTCCACCACTGTTTTCGGCTAATCAATTCCCTGGCATAATGGTATGAAGCCGTAATGTTTACTGGGTTATTGGGGTTTGACACGGAGTGGATACCGGGTGGAGGGCGGCTTTAGCCGATTTAGCCCCCTTAATGTTGACACTAGCGATCTCTCCCTTCCGATTTCTCACGATTTCAAATTTTTTTCATAGACTCGTGAGAATCGATGATACCGAACCCTCCAAGAGCCCAGACTCGGGATGGGGCTCAACTGCCTGCGGCAGTCGATCCGCATCCCGAGTGCAAACAGTTACACGCGGACCGGAATCCATTGGGCCAGACCGGCAGCGACACGCGCTCGCATTTCCACCGGAGATCGGTAATCCAAACGACGATGAATGCGGACGGTGTTATACTGCTCCGTCCACTGCGTGACCTCCGCATACGCTTCGGCAAAGGTGGTGAATTCCTGCAATCCTAAGCATTCTCGCTCGAGTTGAGCGTGCCATGACTCGATGTAGGCATTATAATTCGGGCTATGAACCGGGATCCGTTCATGGTCTAAGTGGAGGTGATGACACTGGGTCTCAAAGGCTTTAGCAATAAACTGGGGCCCATTATCGGTTTATCCCGATATCAGGATAAACGGACTTGGACTAAACCGCTGCGCGGTGGTTTAAATGCTTTCTTGAACCGGGTACGGATGCTTTTCCTTCTTGCGAAAACCGCCGTGGGTAGTCGTACAATAAGGTAGGTTTGGTTTTGGCGACGAAGTTCGGAGGAAGGAGCTTCACACCATGAAGCATTATCGAAATACCCCTCGACGCAACGACGATAACGCCTTGCTGCCGGCGGAAGTTTTGCCTATACCCCTGGAGGGTAAAGCGATTGATTGCCCATAGAGGTCGCCGCTCGACCGCGCTTTAGTCCAATAGAGTTATCCGAAGTCTTGGGAGGTGCCTCGCCCGAGGCTTTTTACGTTCCGCGGACTTCCGATAACTCTCTACTTATTATCCCGATCTCGGAATTATGCCGATCGACTCGGCAAAACCGCCTACGGTAGCGGTGAACGGTCTCAATATTCGGCATAATTCCGGAGCCAGCGGACTCACGGGCATAGGCTTAATGTCAGTGGAGAGACCAGATCTCGCCGCATTCAACTCAAAGAACCGGACGTTCAGGCTTTCTGGCCGACTGGAATTATTCCGACTCGAAAATCCAGAAACCCTCATCGGTTGGGAAGTGCGGAGGCAGGATCAGGATAATTTCGAGATCGGAATAAATCTGTCCGAATCACAGGGGGTTCGAGCCGTTCGGCCTGACGCATCGCCACCGCTTGAGCTATGGTTCGTGCCGCATCGGTAGCTTTACACGCTAATCCGAGATGATAAGCGATAATCATGCGATCACAGACATCAATCACCGCTTGCCAGTAGAAAAACCGGGCTTCCCCGACAAGATAACCGTATTTTAAGTCGGTCTGCCAGAGTTGGTTGGGACGCGTAATCACCCAGTTCCGGGGCAAATGTCGAGGGTGCAACGTTTTTGGACGTCTCTGCGGTCACAGAAGGTCCATCGCCTCGCAGCAGAGGCGATAGACTTTCTTTTTGTTAATGATTAAGGCAAATCGTCGCCGCACGCGCCACGTCAGCTTCTCATAGCCATAGGCAGCATTCTCATCGGTTAAGATTTCGATAATCCCCTCCATAATTTGCCCATCTGGGACCTTTTCTCCCGATTGCGTGACACTATAGCCCGGTATCTGCCGTCCTGAAGTCTCGCCATCGCTAGAGAGGCGGGAGGATGGTCACGATCCTGCCGTTGTCGCCAAGCATAATACGTTCCACGGGGTAAGTCGAACGCGGAGCAAAGGGTGCGCACAGGATGTCCCTGATGGGCCCAATAGTCCGTCCATTGGCATAATTTGCACATCGCGGTCAATCACTAACCGCTTCAATTGTCGCATTCTGTTCGGCTAACGACAAGCCTTCCGGACTATCCGCCGTCCGTTGCCGCGCCTCTCGCGCCCACTGTCTCACCATACTCGGACTGAGTTGATGCTGGCGGGCCACCAGCGTGGCATTGTGGGTGTCGTGCACTTCTTTCACGACTTGCTCTTTCATTTCCAGGGAATATGTTTGACTCATGAGATGAGATCCTCCTTCATGTTAAAGTCGACTCTTTTACCCTATCAGAGGGAGATCGCATGTGTCACGTTTCACTAGGGGGTGGAAAAGGGGATGCTTCGACTGAAGCTGCGCGAACAACTTTGGGGCTTCGGTGATGTCGGCCGTAGAGGCTTTGGTGACAGTCCAAGCGACCGGCCACTCGTAGGTCGCATCGACCAGGAGATGAACCTTATAGCCAAACCAGGCCGTGACCTTCTCCCACGCCTAGCCCTGGGCATCGACGCCTCGATAGGTCTTCTTACCCCAATCCGCATCCGTGTCACGACGCCCATCGGGCGTCGTGACACGGATCGCTGCTGAGCAAATGACTCGATCGGCTGACTATCGATCGCCGATCAATCGCGAAAGTCGGGCAGGATCTGCTGGAGGTCATCGATGACGTGGTGAATCATCGTGCCAAGATCCTCACGGTGTTCTAGAATGCGGTGCAAAAATCGCGTATACGCCCACGCCGACGGCGCCACACTGCCCAGCCCCACCATTTCGCGCAATTGCCCGTTGCGGTTGAGTTCCCGCCTCAGGCTTTCGATCGTGGGATGTTGAAAAACGATCCCCGCCAGCACGGAGTTCCACA
>JAKAAL010000868.1 GCA_021802375.1 Bacillota bacterium
ACTTGGCAAAATAAGCGTTCCATGACTATTGGCGGGCACGGTAACGGCCACCTTGAGCCGACTCCCTGCTCTTTGCCAGTGGCAGCCTACAGGTCCATAGAGCGATTCATGGCGGGCCTCGACGTACTCCAAGCCCGGCACAAATTGGGGTTTGAAGACGACGTGTTGAAACCCGGGCTGCTTCACGTCGGGAAGAATCCCCGCCAGTCCATGGTAAAACCATGCACTGATATCGCTAAACATGTGATGATTATGCGACCCTTCGCCGTCCCACTGCTCCCACAAAGTGGTGGCTCCCTGACTCAACCAATGCCCCCAACTAGGAAAACTGGTTTGACTGGCGATGGCATAGGCTACATCCGACCGGCCCGCCTCCGCCAACACGTGCATGACGTATTTGGCGCCCAAGATTCCCGTATCAAGGTGGTGTTGGGTGGCCTCCAACTGCGCTAGCAACGTCTTTAGAAACTCAGCTTTTTCACCCTCTTCGAGCATCCCTTGATAGATGGCACAGGCCGTTGAAGTTTGGCAGTTGCCGGTGACGGAGATCGTGTTTAGGTCCAAAAAGTTTGTCCGGAAGGCGTCTCGAATTTCTGTGGCCTGGGCGTGATAGCACCGAGCGTCGTCGACTTTCCCTAAAATCTCCGCCGTGCGGCTAAGTATCGTGGCCATGACATAGACATAGGCCGTATCGGTGACCACGGTCGGGCAAGCATGGCCATCGGGTCCGCCCGTCGGCGGACACCAGTCACCTAGACCAAAGTCGAACAGTCCCTGATGCGACATGGACAGGGCAAAGGTGAGATAGGCTTTCATCGGCGCATACATGGAATCTAGAAGCAGGTCATCGCCAGCATACTGGTAAAGGTACCAAGGAATAAGGAAGAGGGCGACGTCCCAGGCAGGTCCGCTGCCCCAGTTGTATCCCCACCCGCCCGTGGGGACAATCCCGGGAAGCTGCCCGCTCACGCGTTGGACATCCTTGAAATCTTGCATCCACTTGATATAGGCGGCCATGGGGCTAAAGTTCATCAATACTTGTTCAGCGGATAAGGCAGCATCTCCCGTCCAACCGTTTTTCTCGCGGTGGGGACAGTCCGTGGGAATGCTGTGATAGTTGGTCAAGGTCGACCAGCGCGCCGCCGCTTGGATCTGGTTTAACAAGGTATCGGAGCAGGTAAAGTACCCACGGCTTGGCAAATCCGTATGGACGATGCGTCCACGAACCATATCGATATTGGGCGTATCGGGCAGGCCAGACATCTCGACATAGCGAAATCCGTGATATACGAAACGAGGTTCCCACGTTTCATGTCCGGTCCCCTTTAAGATGTAGCGGTCCGTCTGAAAGTCCCCGCTTTTGATGAAGCAATCGATGTGCGAGGTATCCAAGCTCCCATCATCCGCCAAGTCTTCTGCATAGCGTAGCGTCACCTCCGTGGCCGAAGGACCGTTTAGGTCACGCACCTGCACCCATCCGGAAATATTTTGTCCAAAGTCAAAAATGTAAGACTCCTCGGTCACCTGGCGCATGGAGATGGGGGCGATGGTACCAACCACGCGAATGGGGGGCATTTGTTCAGAGGAAAGAATCCCTCCCGGACTGCGGACGATCTTGGCCGCTGTCCAATCCGCATCGTCATAGCCAGCTTGATCCCATCCGGCCAGTTCGCGACGGGCATCATAGGTCTCTCCATTTCTTAGGCCATCAAAGACAATCGGCCCCGCGGCGGTCTTCCAGTGCGGCCCACTAGTGAGGGTAAGCTCTTGGCCGTTGGCCAATTGGATATACCCTTGCAGGCGGAATTTGGGCTGGTCGCGCCATGGCGCCTGACGAAAATCCCACACGTCGTCGGTAAACCCGTTGTACCATCCGTTGCCTAAAATCACGCCGATGACATTTTCTCCCACGCCTAACAGACGGGTCACATCATACGTCTGGTATAGCGCCCGCTGATCGTAGCGCGTGAATCCTGGCGCGAGCACGGCGTCCCCGGCCTTGGTCCCATTTAGAAGGAGTTCATGAAACCCCAGTCCGCAAAGATAAATCCGTGCCTCTACCACCTTTTGATCCAACGGCAGCGTGATTCTAAAGTGGGGAGCGGGCACAGATCGATCCATCTCCGATCGGCCTTGAGGGCTGCCAATCCAAGATCCGCTCCAGGCTGCTTGGTCCAAAAGCCCCATTTCGAAGCGCGCCATAGGGCTCCAGGGCGAGGCGACATGCCCCTGATCCCACGCCCGCACCTGCCAAAAGACCGCTTGCCGAGAAGTGAGGGGTTTTCCCGCGTACGCCACATGGATGGATCGGTCGGATACCACCTTACCGCTATCCCATAGATCCCCCGTTTCACGCTCAAGTAGCGCTTTAGACGTGGCGGCTCGCACCTGGTAGGCGGTCTGAGCCGTCCCTCGAACGCTCGATTGAAGCTTCCAACTGAGCCTCGGCGCCGTATCCACGCCCAGGGGATCGGACAAATAATTGCACAACAAATCGGTGATCTCCAAAGGGATCCCTCCTAAGAACGCTTGGTAAAAGCCGGGAAGGCCAGTTAGGCACGTCCCTACTAATAATGTTTTGAGCCCGTTCGGCTTTGCCAAGTCCGTGGCCCTGCTGAACTTTTCCTACATCTTAATGGCGCCATTCGTCATGCCTGCCACGAAATAGCGCATCAGAAAGAGGAACAAAATAGCGATGGGAATAGACGCCAACGTGAATGCGGCCAACTGCAAGTTAAACGCGTTAATCGATGGCGCCAGCGGCGGAGGTTGAAAATTTGCTATCGCCATGGCCACCGTCTCGTGGTTGGTACTTAAGATCAAGGATGGCAAAATATAGTCGCTCCACAATCCTACGACGTTTAACAGCGCCAAGGTCACGATAATCGGCACGGATAGTGGAACCACGATTCGGCCAAACATCGTGAGTTCGGTTGCTCCGTCAATCTTGGCCGCCTCGAACAAGTCGTTTGGAATTGAACGAATGAAGGTGCGCAGA
>JAKAAL010000869.1 GCA_021802375.1 Bacillota bacterium
CGTGATGCGCTCTTCGTGGTCGGCGATGATTTGTCCCAGTTGGTCGCGGACCGTGGTCACGCCTTCGGCGATCAGTTGGATGTGCTGACGCAAGTCTTCGACGAGGATACGCGTCTCTCGGTTTAATTGTTCAGCGTGCGCACGAGTTTCGCGGTTCAGTTGCTCGGTGTGTTGCGTCAGATCCTTGCGTACGTTCTCGACCAATTCGCGGGTTTCGTGATTCAATTGCTCTGCGTGGTCCATCAGACCGTGGCGCAGGTCTTCCAAGTAGGATTTTAGGTCAGGATCCATGGGCATCGGTCATCGCTCCTCATCAGGCCATCCTTATTTATCCTTATTATTTGCCATTCGTGACCCAGTCCCGAGATTCCTGCTGGCTCGAGGGTATGAGAAAGCAAGCATTCTTCCTGGATCGAGAAGCCAGTGCGACCCCAGGGATGCCTTGATCTAAGTCATGCGTCAGCACTGGCAGGTCTCACGATATAATCGACAAAGATACAAGAGGAGACTGAGGGGTTGATGATGGTCGAAGAGTTAAATAGGGGCCAACACTTGGTCCGCCAGGTACGTAGCGAGGCCATGCGCTTGCTAAATTACTGGCATCGTGACGTCTTGCGCGATGATGGCAGTTTCTACGGAGTGGTCGACGCAAGGGGTCGGATTCAGGAGGACGCGCCGCTGAGCCTAATCCTAGCCACGAGACTGTTGTGGACCTTTTCGCGGGCGATGAATAGTGGGTTAGTGGCGTCGGACCAATATCAGAAGGAGGTCGATGGCCTCTACCGTTACCTGGTGGATACCTTTTTTGACCCGGAGTCGCTAGGCTTTTACTGGATGGTGGATGTGAACGGGGTCGCGATTTATCCCCATAAGCATATTTACGGTCAAGCCTTTTCCGTCTATGCCCTTGCAGAATATTATGCGGCCAGTGGTCATCTTGAAGCCCTGCGCTATGCTCAGCTCACCTATGAAGTCATCGAAGCGGTTGCGGCCGATCCGCGTCATGGGGGGTATCTGGAATCGTTTAACCAGGCGTTTGAGTTTGATGCAAGTAGCCGTCTCAGTTCGATTAACCGTGGTGCAGCTAAAACGATGAATACGCACCTACACCTCTTGGAGGCCTTTACCCGGCTCTTTCAAATCTGGCCGAATCCGACCTTGAAGGCGCGCTTGACCGACTTGCTGGACCTAATGGTGAATAAGGTGGTTGATCCGGTTACCTTTCATTTCCACGGGTTCTTCGATCAACAATGGCGTCCCCAAAGTCGTGAAGCGTCCTACGGGCACGACATTGAGGGATCCTGGCTCATGGTAGAAGCGGCCCACGCCCTCAAAGACACTGCACGTCTTAAGGCGGTGCAAGCCTTGTGTCTGAACATGGTCGAAGCGGTCTGGAATGAGGGGGCCGACGAGATGCACGGACTGATGAATGAGGGCATTGAAGGGCGGATCACAGATGACGGATTCGACTGGTGGCCGCAAGCCGAGGCCTTAGTCGGTCTGATCAATGCCTATCAGGTGAGCGGAAAGGCGCAGTATCTAGAACGAGCGTATGGGGTATGGGAATTTATCGATGGCTACGTCATTAATCGCCAGCAGGGGGAATGGCACGCAAGGCTTGGCAAGGATCATCAACCTAAGGAGAGCAACTTGGTGGACGCCTGGAAGTGCCCCTACCATAATACGCGGGCGTGCCTCGAAGTCATGCAGAGACTGGGTTCGAAACCGGGGCCAGGAGGGGCCGTCGACGAATAGGCGCTTACTAGAAACTTTGGTGCCTGGCGCACGTTTAAGCTTAGAAGGGAGAAGGCTGGCCTTCTCCCTTTTTGCGTTAAAAACTCGCGACGATGTCGATTAATTCTTGGCTAACCGGAGTCCCGTCGTCTTTGATGAGCGGGAAGTTCATCCCTTTATACGACCAGACCGCGTGGCCGATGCCCATTTCGTTGAGCAAAAAAAACCAGATGCTTATGCCAGTTTATTCGGCTGGCTAGTGGAGCCTGATCGATGACGCCGTATTCACCGCAATAAAGCGGCTTTCGGGTCTTTTGCATGAAGCGTCGGGCGGGCTCGAGGAGTTTTTGCAGTAGGCTGGCATCCATCCTACTCTGATGTTCCGTCTGACTAACCTGAAACTCCGGGTGGTGATGGATAAAGGCTTGCAGATCAGGAAAGTCGCCGGGATAGGAAATCTCGCGGTTGTATGCGCGGCTAATCGCAGACCATCCGGCTCGTTGGTGGGTGAAAAGGTGCGGCTTATAGAAATGAAAGGTGTACACCACGTGATCGTCATCGGGTACCAGGGAAATATTCTGCAATTCATCGACGGAGCTGTAGTGGTTTCCGCCAAAGATGATGGTTCGGCTGGAGTCTACGCTGCGGATGGCGGCGATGGCACGGTGAGCCAGCGTGTTCCAACGGGCACTGGTCGGTTCCACAACCTCATTGAGCAACTCCAACTGGAGGCCCTCGTCGACTTCCCGATAGCGGCGGGCCAGGAAACGCCATAGTGCCAGGTAGCGGTCTTGGTCCTCTTGCGAATCGAAGAGAGAATTCGAGTCGAGGGTTCCAAAGCTATACCCGGGCGCACGGTGAAGGTCAAGAATTAATCCCAGTCCACGCGTTTGACACCAGTTTACGCATCGATCGATGTGCTGAAGTCCTGATTCTTGGTATTGCCCAGGATGCGCATCGTCTTCGATAAGGGGATAGTCCAAGGGCAGGCGGACGTGGTCCATCCCCCAAGACGCGATCCGGCTTACGTCGTCTTCAGTGATGAAGGTGTCAAAATGACGTGGATTTGCCCGGCCATATTGTGAAAGCCATCCACCTAGGTTTACCCCGCGTTGGAAACTATAGGGCATGTTTTCGCCTCCCGGTTGCTTGGTCAGGGATGACCATAAGTGCTGCTTGTGGATCCGTGGTCCTTACCTTCGACAACCATTCCTGCATTCCTTCTGCCGATCGTCTGCCTGTGGATTATGTGCCCTCTTCGACC
>JAKAAL010000870.1 GCA_021802375.1 Bacillota bacterium
CAAGGCCCATCGACAAATCTGCAGTGATAGATTCACCTCCTAAAGGAACAACGCCGAGGTGCTGTAAATGACCCCCCCGGTACACACAAACGCCGGTGGTTCCCCCTCCAACGTCAAGATGAACAACCCCCACTTGTTTTTCATCGTCCGAGAGGACGCCCTTGGCAGAGGCCTCAGGAGTAGGAACAAAACTGGAAACACCCAGTCCCGCGATACTGATCACATGGCGCAGATTCCGAATAACTGTGTTCAGACCCGATACAACAAAAACATCGGCTTCCAGGGTGTGAGCAACCATACCTACAGGATCTACCACGCCACGAAATCCGTCAACAGCAATTCCTCGGCGAATCACACGAACAACTTCCCGATCATTCTCCATAGAAACATGAGCGGCTTTGCCCATCACTTGTTGGAGATCCTCCTGACGAATCACTCCCGCTTTTAGTGCAATCTTAGCCTGACCCGGAACCAACATCAGATGCTCCCCATTGATTGCCACGCCTGCCTGAGTCAAGGAAGTTCCCGCCATGCTATTGGCCCGGTTGGCAGCATCCCTTATAGCTAGAGCAACGCGCTCAAGTTCAAACACCAATCCTCGGCGCATCCCGACAACAGGAGTTGCTGCGATTCCTAACACAGCCAGTTCCCCATCTGCCTTGGCCTCCGCAACTAATGCGGACACCTTGGTGGTTCCGACGTCAAGTGCAAGCATCAGACTGCGTTTAGGCACGTTACACCTCCGAAACCTAATATCGACGATAGTTCTTTTTTTCTTTTCTCGTTCGCTAGCCCATATTCCTGCATTCTGCAATCAGAATAAGAGAAAATTGTCTGAATCCACTTTAGCTCGCCCGACAAATCTCGTTTCATTCCCTAAAGATTAAAATACGTCCATTCCTTTCTCTGCTTCATTGCCCTTGCGACCATAAGCAAAGTCCCGGCTATAACCACTCATCGAGCAACGATATCAGCCCCTAAAGATCGCAGCCTGTGGTCAAGTTTTTCATATCCCCGTTCAATGATCTCCCGTCCCCGCACGACAGTCTCTCCTTGAGCAATTAAACCCGCATTAATCAAAGCGGCTCCGGCCCTCAGGTCTCGGGCATTCGCAACAGTTCCATAAAGCGGATGCCCTCCATAAATAAGAGCCACACGCTGATCGGCCACAATTTGCGCTCCAAAGCGCCTGAGTTCTGCAGCATGTCCCAAACGGTTTTCAAAAACTCTTTCCGTAATCAGATGCACCCCTGGAACCTGTAACAGAAAACTCATAAATTGCGGCTGTAAATCCGTTGCAAATCCGGGATAAGGAGCCGTGGATATTGAAATGGGATGTGGCTCAAAGACCCCGTCACTGACGACCCGAACGGTTTCCGCATCGATCTCCTGGATCTGCACCCCAACCTCTTCAAGCCGACTCCACAGGCTCGGCAAATGATCGACCATGCAATTTTGCAACACCACATCCCCCCCAGCACCCGCAACAGCCAAAACAAAAGTTGCCGCTTCAATCCTATCCCCGATTACGGTATGTTCCGTCGCCCCGAGGTTTTGATTTCCGGTAATACGGATATCCGGTGTTCCTGCCCCCCTGACAACAGCTCCCAACTTCTCGAGAAATTGGGCTAGGTCAACAATTTCTGGCTCCATGGCAGCATTTCGGACATGGGTTTCACCATGGGCCATGGCAGCAGCCATCATCACGTTTTCAGTTGCTCCTACACTAGGAAAGGGAAAGTGCACATCATTTCCCACTAGCCTATCTGTTCGCAAGAGCGTTTGTCCTTCTTCATCGCAAATCCGTGCACCTAATTGCTTTAAAGCATACAGATGCAAATCAATCGGTCTTTGCCCAATGGCACATCCCCCCGGCTGCGTCGCTTCTGCCGACCCCAATCGGGCCAGCAGAGGTCCGAGCAAAAAAACCGACGCCCGCATTTCTTGCATTAACTCCGCTGGCACTACATAGTTATGAATAGTTCGCGGATCAACAAAAACATCGGTGCCGTGCCGCTCCACTTCGGCTCCTAAAGATCTGAGGACTTGGCTCATGACACGAATATCCCGTAAATCCGGAACATCATGCAGTATGACGGGACGAGTCGCAAGAACCGTTGCTGCCATAATAGGCAAAGCCGAATTCTTGGCACCGTTTACTCGCACGGTTCCTGTAAGCCTGCGCCTTCCCCGTACCACAAATTCTCCCATGTTCCGTCGCCTCCTCCCTCTCTTGGACCAATCCAGCGTACTTCCGGCCTTAGCAAAATCGAGTGACGCTGGAACACATGGCACCGAATCCGCCGCATCAAAGAAAGAACATCACGAGCGGTAGCCCGCCCTCCGTTCACAATAAAATTCGCGTGTACTGGCGACACCATTGCGTCACCAACGCGCCAGCCTTTGGCCCCAATATCCTCAATCAGTCTCCCCGCAAATTCAGGTTGCGGATTCTTGAAGACACTGCCTGCGTTGGCATGGCCGACAGGTTGTGTCTTTTTTCGGTAATTCATAAATTGACGCATGGTGTTCAAAATCAACTCGGATTCTCCCGGTCGCAATAACATACTGGCCTCTAAGGCTATCCATCTCTTCTCCATAAATGAGCTTTTACGATAGGAGAAACCAGCCTCGGACGCAGCGAGGATTCTCAATCCGCTACCCGGCTCCCATATCTTAACGCTCTCTACCACCTGAACCATTTCCGACCCGTGCGCCCCCGCATTCATAACCAAAGCTCCGCCTAATGTTCCAGGTATACTCACAGCAAATTCCAGTCCCTGCAATCCAGCCTGACGCGCCTTGTGTGCCAACTTGGTCAACAAAATACCTGTGCCGGCCGTCATGCGTAAACCCTCTACGCGCATCTCCCGCAGTGCTCGGGAGGTGGATATCACAACCGCGTCAACGCCTTGATCCGATACAAGAATGTTCGTCCCCTGTCCCAAAATGAAGTAGGGAATGCCGTTTTCTTCCATCCAGTTTAAAACCTTGACCA
>JAKAAL010000871.1 GCA_021802375.1 Bacillota bacterium
CCATCCGCCATGACGGACGTGGAGGTCGCCGAGACGAATATTGCGCATCACGGAGAGCAACAGTCCGAATGTGTGTTCTGCGGCGGCGATCGCATTAGCCCCTGGCGCATTGACCACCGCTATGCCAAGTTCTGTGCAGGCGTCTAGATCCACGTTATCGACACCGGCCCCAGCGCGAGCTACAACTTTCAGACGAGGCCTGTCCACGATCAGATCGCGGGTGATGCGATGCGCACTACGAATGATGACGGCATCAAATTCACCGATCATCCCAGGCAGCTCAGCGGCTGGTAGCATATCGTAAGCCGTCAGGTCCGAATGTTCCCTGAGATAGGCCAAGCCTTCAGGACCAAGGGCTTCCGTGACGAGAATTTTTGGTTTCAAGAGAGTTCCTCCCAAGATGTCTCAGTAGATTAAAATTGGTGCCAAACATTAAAGACTTCAGACAACACTTCGCCAGGATTGGAGACTTGATGAGCCAGGATCCCTAGACTGGCAAATAGCATTTGCGGGGTGACGGCTCCGACGTGACCCAAGCGAATAGCAGTTTCCGCCCAAGGGCCCAACCCGCCGGCTATCTGCAGTCCCCGGTCTCGAGCGGATTGGCGAATGGCTTGCGGGGTAACGCCAGCGGGGGCTTTGAGGCTGGTAATGGTAGCGGATTCGTAGCCAGCTTGAGCCAAGGGCGTCCACCCTGCAACCTCCCCGAATCGTCGGGCCATGGCACCCAAGAGGTGATGACGGGCAAAACGGGCAGTTTCTCCTTCGGTCAACAACAAGTCCAAGGCAGCGTCGAGTCCGTACCACAGGGAGACCGCAGGTGTATAGGGGAAGTGGCCGTTAAAGTATGGGGTAAGATCGAAATAGTAGCGGCCGGGTCGATCCTTGAGCAGCCCCTTTAGCGCACGTGGACCCGCTGCGATCAAGCCTAATCCGGGCGGACACATGAACCCTTTCTGGGAGGCAGCAATGATGACGTCGATTCCGGGCTGATCCATGAACAGCGGAATCGAGGGCACGCCGCTGATGCTGTCGACGATCAACAGTGGAGCGTCATCAGCACCGGATAACGCAGTCGCTAGACGTTCGACAGGGTTGGTCACTCCGGTTGAGGTTTCATTATGGGTGACGAGGACGGCACGATAGGAATTTTCGGTGATTTTGGCCAGCACTTGGGCTACGTCAAACGCTCGACCCCAAGGCAAGTCCAAACGATCCACGGTAATGCCCATACTGACAGCAGCTTCGTAATATCGCTGGCCGAACATTCCAGTGGTGACGGCCAGTGCTCGATCCCCAGGACTGAGAAAATTTTGGCAGACGGCTTCCAGCATTCCGGTTCCACTGGAGGGCAGCACCGCGACCGCTCCGTCGGCACCGACGTGGAAAATCTGTTGGAGTTTTTCCAACACGCGCACGCGTACCGGTTCAAAGATGGAACCGCGGTGGTCGGACATGGGAGTCATCATGGCACGTTGCACAGATTCGGGAATGGGCGTGGGGCCTGGCAACAATAGGTCTGGTGGGAATAGCATGGGGAAACCTCCTAAGTGGTCTAAAAATAAAAATAACGCCCCCAACGATTAGGGACGGTTATAACACCGCGGTGCCACCCTATTTGACGGGTTACCCCGTCCACTTAAACTCCGTAACGCTGGAGTGCGATCAACTCATCGCTGATACTCTCCCGGGTGGAATCGGGCTCGGACAAAACATCGGCTTCCACTATTACCGATTCGCTGGAGATTCATCCGGCTCTTCCCGTTCATAGAGCAACTACCGATGATGATAGCAAATTCAATGCAGGCTGTCAAAGATGGGAACCGGAACTGAGAACTTCTGCATAAGTCCTCAAAGAACGGATCGAGAACCCTGAAACCCGTGCGGTTGCCATCTTCGAAAGACAGTTGATCGGGTTTCGCACCCGTCCCCTTGGCAGGCTGAGCCGGATCGCGCATGTGATGTTCGATGTAGCCATCGAAACCCAACCGGTAGATCAACCGCCGGTCGAAGCGTATGGCATCCATCGGGCGCTGTTAGACCATGGGTTTAGTCCTACGCCGTGTTTGCTACCTGATGGGAAATGGTCGGTTGCGGGTATCTAAGTTTTCTCGCCAAGCGTTCTTCTATCGCCAGCATCGACATGCGCCTTCAGATGGGCTCCGTTCGCTGGTTTGGAACCGATTTGCCGTGAGTATCGCATGTTATACTATAAAGGCGCGCAGCGGAATTATGAAAGAAGGTAGCCTCATGTCCGAACAGGAACCCTCCTTACCCGCCGGAACCGATATTCCCTCGGCGTGGGGATTTCATATTCTTCAAGAACTTCGGCGCATGGAAGACAAGAGCGATGCCAAAATCGATGGATTGTCCGAAAAAATTAGCTCCGTCGAAACTAAGATGGAATCAAAGATTGACGCCCTTGACACCCAGATAGTTACCGTGCGTCGCGAACTCGACAATAAAATTGATACCATGCGTCGCGAACTCGACAGTAAAATTGATACCACGCGTCGTGAACTCGACAGTAAAATCGATGGCTTGCGGTACTGGAGTTGGGCCACTACTGTTGTGGTGATCATTGCAGCGATTACCACCATCCGGACCCTGCATCGCTAAACAATTTTGCTGATTTACGGGATCTGCCGCCAGTCCTCCATGCCCTTATGATCCCGTCTCCCTAAGACGTCTTGATCCCAAGAAGAATGATCCATGGCAAGTTTCATCGAGAGCCATCGTAAATCTTCGCTATTTGACCCCCACAATTGCCCACGTCACCGTCATTGGCATCGTTGACATTGTTCCGACGTCCTAGTGCCGGACCGAGCCTACGAATCCTCAGGCCGCCCCTATACAGGGAGTATGACTGATCTGCGGGAGAAATATGTGGCCGAGCGCCTGCGGGCGTGGTTTGAAGCACTGCTGCAGGCTGTCGTCTCCGCGGTGTCCAACCTCGACCCGCCCTCTTGCCATCGCCCAGATCGAAACATTTGTT
>JAKAAL010000872.1 GCA_021802375.1 Bacillota bacterium
CGATCTGCCGGGCAAGCCCTTCTGATTAATGCTCCATTGTCTCAAGTGGACGCGGTGTTTGGTGCCATCGAGCCAGCGCTGCTGCCTTTTGCCAGTCACGGGAATTATTACGTGTACGCGAACCCGGGTCCGGCCACGTCAGTTCTAAACGCCCCCACCGTAGGCCTCGATCGGGCCATCGCCGCAGCGACCAAGGAGGCGACTGCCGTGGCCAAGGCGATGGGAACGACGCTAGGCCCGATCCAGTCGGTGACGCAGGAACCCTTTAATGGCAATGGCCAGCAAAATCCCAACCAAGTGGGGACCACCGTGCAAGTCATATTTGCGACCAGGGGCTAAGGCTCTTGCCGTCGTCAAGCAAGACCGCTGCTCCTGCCTCCTGAGGGGCGCGGCCTTGCTTGCTTGCGGGAAGGACACCGCCGCTGAACCCGCGGCCTTAGGCAAGCTCTCTTATGACACGTTGTACACTTCTTGAGCAGTTCCCTAAGGCCTCATATGACTTGCATTGGCAGGTAGGACGGACCATTTTTTGGCGGTCAGGCAACTGCCCATAGGATCCCATAGCAAGGACCAAGCTAATTGGTTGACCGAACGGGGTGCCGTCACAGGGGTGGGCCTTTTGGGTAGGCTACAGCGGCATAAACTCGGTAATGACTTCATGGAGCACGCGCCGTGCTTCCTGCCGCTTCGGCACATCGGTTCTTTTGTCGGCCAGCGTGATTAGGGCCTTCCATAGCGCCCACCCCCGGGCCCGAGCCCACGTTCCAGCATCCGCCTCAAGATGGCTACGAAACGCCTCGCGGCTGGGTCCAGAGAAGAAGGTCCAAGCGATGG
Source organism: Bacillota bacterium (assembly GCA_021802375.1). The sequence goes on from JAKAAL010000872.1 coordinate 835, forward strand.
TCAGATCGCATGCCGGATCTCCGATCCCAAGACAACCAAAGTCAATGACGGCACTAAGGCGGCTATCTTGCACCAAGAGGTTCGTCGAGGCGACATCGCCATGCACCCAGACCGGTATATCGCTCCATGTTTCATGAAGTGCCGCCTGCCACACGGCCGTCGCCGCCGCTTGGTCGATGTGGGTGCCGAGGCTCCGAATCGCGCTTCGGGTTTCATCGTGATAAATGCGCAGGTCGCCACCACGGTAGAAGTTATGTGAGCCTGGCAGCGGTCCCTCGGTAGCGTCCGTGGCTTGCAATGCCTTTAAGAAATCAGCGACGTCAGCCGCGAACCTCGGGAGGTTGGCGATATGGGCAACCCGTGCAGTTTCGCCCTCGATCCAGCGATACACCGACCACGGCCACGGGTATTCGTCGGACGGAAGCCCCATCGCCACGGGGATCGGAATAGCTATGGCCAACCGGGACGCCAACTGCGGCAGCCACCGTTGTTCCTTCGCGACTTGGGCGACGTAGGTGCTATGGCTGGGAAGGCGCACCGTCAGGTCGGACCCCAAACGAAAGCTGCGATGGTCCCAGCCGCCAGGTTCGATCTTCTGAATGGGAAAGCTCCGCCAGCGCGGAAACTGCTGGTCGACTAATCGACGCACTAAATCCGTATTGATATCCATTGGCCCTGCTCTCCCTACGAGCATCTTATCCATCGAGAAACCCCCGCAGCCAACGTTATCTGAAGTTGCATACCCGAAAGCCATGGTGATGATCACGCCTATTCTTGAAAGACATCGCTACGATCTTAAGGCGCATCCCATCAAGGGGCATGGAGCCATCGTATCAGATGCTCGACGGATAGGTGAAGGGTGCGACCCTTCGTCGTTTTACGCCTCGTCCGATACTCTATGATAGGATTTAAGGCGAAAGAGGCTTCTTTGGTTTAACGGGCCTCGCGGTGGGTTAAAGGGGGATTGTTTGTGGATCTGAGAAGTAAGCCCAATATCGTCCTTATCAACTGCGACGATTTAGGTTATGGCGACCTTGCCTGCTATGGCTCACGTGTTCACAGTACGCCGGAGTTGGATGATCTCGCTGCCCAAGGGATACGCTTTACCAACTTTTATATGGCGTCACCAGTATGCTCGCCGTCCAGAGGCGCCATGATGACGGGATGTTACCCGCGGCGTATCGGATTTGGCAGTTTTGAGGGCAAAGGGGTACTGTTCCCGGGCCAGGGGGTTGGACTCAATCCCGAGGAAACCACGATGGCCTCTTTGCTGCGAGATCAGGGATATGCGACGATGATAATCGGGAAGTGGCACTGTGGAGACCAACCGGAATTTCTACCGACTGAGCATGGATTCGATGAATATTATGGGATTCCCTACAGCAATGACATGGGGCGCCAGGTACATCGCGAGCATTACCCTCCGTTGCCCTTGATGGTGAATGACCAGGTACTGCAAGAGCAACCCGATCTCACCTCTTTGACGGAGAGATATGCGGAACAAGCGGTGCGCTTCATCCGCAAAAACAAGGAGCAACCGTTCTTTTTATACTTGGCTCACATGTATGTTCATCTCCCGCTGTATGTGCCCGATCGCTTCAGCCGGCACTCTCGCAATGAGGCCTATGGAGCGGCGGTGGAATATATAGACTGGGTGACCGGCGTATTGGTCGACGAGTTAAAACAAAACGGTATCGAGAACGACACCTTGATCATCTTCACTTCTGATAATGGATCGCGAGCAGACCATGAGGGAAGCAATGGTCCTCTGCGCGGGAGAAAAGGGACAACCTGGGAAGGCGGCATGCGCGTGCCTTGCATTATGTATTGGCCCGGAGAGATTGAGGCTGGCCAGGTGTGTCGTGAAATTGCTAGTTCCATCGACTTTCTGCCCACCTTGGTGCAACTGGCGGGAGGAAAGGTGCCCGACGACCGCATCATCGATGGTAAAGACATCCGTCCCTTGATGTTCCAAGCGCCACACGTCTCGCCCGTGCATCAAGCCTTTTTCTATTATGCCGGAGACACCTTAGAAGCGGTGAGGGCAGGCAGCTGGAAGCTTCATGTGAGAAAGGGACGAGAAGCGGTTCAGGCGTTATACCATCTCGACCGTGATCCTGGGGAAAGTCAAAACGTTTATGAAGAGCACCCGGACGTCG
>JAKAAL010000873.1 GCA_021802375.1 Bacillota bacterium
ACAGATGGGACCGAGGGGCTGCGTCATCGATGCGGTATTGGGTTCGCGCTTCGGCATGTCTTAGTCTCCCGGTTCGGGTTCGGATTCCGGCGATTCCGGTTCCGGTATTCCAGGAACCGGGGGCGCAGCGCCGGGGGCTGTTGGGGCTGTGGTATCGCCCGCAGTGTTTGCGATGTCTACGACAACGGACGCGTCTGACAAGAGCACGTCAGCCAAGATACCACCAACCAAATCACCGAAAGGGTCGGTCTCAGCGTCTTTCGTGGCTTGAGCTTTTGGGGCCCGCTGGGATGGCGTTTGCGGGACCCTCCCTTTAAGCTCTACCGTCTGCTCCTTTTTTATTTTCTTCGCGTCTGCGCCGCCCCCAGTTTTTGGGGGCACTCCCGCGATCTCGGGGGCCACGAGCGGCGGGTCCCGACCCCACGGTGGGGCCTGGTAGCCCGGCCGTATCCAACGCGCATCGGCCACAGGCTCGCGTAGGCTTGTACGCGGCACGAGAGGCCAGCCTAGTAGGGCCGCTTCGCCAGCTGCTAGCACCAACGCCCGGGGGCCCTTCAGGCGGCCTCGCCGATCTTTCTGCATGCCAAGCTCCTGGCCAAAACTTGACGGCATCAGGACGGGCTCACGCATCCGTTGCCAAGACCCGGACCTTGACGGCCCCCCGGGCATGCCCGGAGACTGGGTTAACTGATGGCTGTAACGCTCGACCTCTCGATCGCCCAGCAATCGCGCCGCCCACTCCTGGTCAGCGCCCGCAGTGAGCTTGCCGATGATTTTGATATCACACTGACCTTCCCAGATTTGAGCCGTATCTTTAGAGTATCTCTCCCGCACGGCGGCTAAGGTCTGGAACCCCGTCACGATACGCGTGCCTTTCGACCGTAACGTCGTCAATCCCGTCGTGATGCTTGGAATAAAACCCGCCACCGGGGTCTCGTCAATGCACAACCAGATTCTCCGTGCCTCGGGCGCGGCGTCGGGCATACCGCCGACCTGCCGGACAACACGCTCGATGATCGACGCGGCAAACGCTTGGCTCATCTGCTCCGACTGCTCTCCACGGAATCCGATCACGACCGTGGATGGGCTCTTACCAGCTAACCACTCGCGCACGCTCCATCCTGAATTGGCCTTCATGTCATTAGCGCTAACACCCAGATGGATCATATTTGTGAAAGCAGACACGATCTGGGTAAGGAATCCCATCGTTGTCCGATTCGGACCCTCGGCATCCTCCCCACCCAACAACATGATACAAAGCGGCGCTTCGCGGATCGTCAACGCTTTTAATCTCTCGAAATTCGCCAACGCCGCGGCACATTCAAAAGCGAGATGGTCGAGGCCCCATCGTTCACCAAACCGGCTTTGAAGGTCGACGATCATGCCAGCCACAAGCGCCCGCGACCCCTGAATCCACATCGGGTCCGACTTAGATCCGCCGGGCGGCTCTTGGATGAGTGTTGTGGCCAGCGCCTGCGCCTCCAGTTTCGTACGAATATCTTTGCCCAAAACCCACCGGCTAGACCGTGCGTCGGTCGGGGACAAGAGTGTGAATGGCTCAGGCACCTTCTGCGTGAAATCGCCCTTCGAGTCAAAAATCAGCACGCGGTCTTGTCTCAAAATCGCTTGCTGAATCCATGGCCAGAGGATCGTGGTTTTCCCGGCACCTGTACCACCGACTACCATAAAGTGGTGAGTTTCCTGACGCTGCGATATGGTTATTTTCGGGTGAATTTGGATCCCCGGCACCTCATCCCGACCGGGGCGTAGAGCGCGGGCAACCGGCTTCGGTTTACGGTGCAAGACGTAGCCACGGATATGGCGCACGTTGTCGCGTGTGGCCAGCATCCACCCTGCGGCACCGAACCCGACCCCGAACCCGACCGCCAGGGCGGCTGGTATCCAGCCGCCCGGCACCGGCGGCACAACACCGTAACTACGGATAAGATAATAGATCCATGTAGGGATCAGGTGCACAGGCGTGAGGGGCCGACCAAACCATTCCAGTAAGCCCTCCATTCCGCCAATAAACCCACCCACCACGCCAACTATGGCACACAGAATCGCAACCGTTGGGCGCTCGCCGCTGGCCCAGTTGATGTCCGAATTACTCGTTACGTTTTGATTGTCCACGTCAGCGCCTCCACCGTTGCATGACCGTACGATACTTCTCATTCCGCAATGCACGCCCAGTCCGACACAAGCGTTCGGACAGCAGGTTGCACCGCCCGCATATCCGGATGTGCCTGGAGAACCCCGCCGCCGCGGCTTGCGCCGCGTCATTGTCTACCTGGTCGATGTGCGTCGAGGCGGCCATCACCATCCGCCCCCGATTTTCCGGATCTGCCTACGGATCTTCCGGATCTCAGACTCGATGACCTTGACTCGCCGAGCGATCGCCTCGCGCCCCTTGGGCCGCAACAGGGGCGCACTGGGGCCAGAGCGACCTCGCTCGGCTTTCAGCAGGGCACGAAACATTGTGCATGCCTGCCGTTCAAGCGCGACGCGTTCTTTGCGCACCCGCACCAGGGATTTCATGTTGACGTCTAGATAAGCCATTTCTCGTCCTCCCGACGCAAAGGGCTACAGGCCGCCACCCCATATTGTCGTCGCATGTGATCTATATATTCGTCCAGCCTCGCCCGCCGCACGATCGCGACGGTGCGGGGCTTCGGGTTGCCGCCTGCGGCCTCGCAGGCCGCGCGCCACGCCTCGACCCACAGATCGATCGACGCGCGCCGCGCAGTTTCGTCACGCAAATTTTGCTCCATCACCAACCGGCGAACTCGCAGCCCCGGCGAGATGCGCGGGCCTATGAATGTCGGCAACTCTTCCCAATGATCAAAATCCATCATTCACCTCCGTTGTTTGTGTTGTGTATCTACTAAATGACCCCGCATGGAAATTCGCTCAGAGACAAAAATCGTCACCCAACTCACGTTCGCGGGCCGGAGCCGGTTCGGGCCTGGCCTCCGGTTCCGGCGCCTAGATCG
>JAKAAL010000874.1 GCA_021802375.1 Bacillota bacterium
TCCGATCTAAAGCCTGGTCCTAAATAGCGGTCGTTTAACCATTGTAGCGACCCAGCATAGGCTACATAGACCTGCTGGTTTGCGGGCCGCACGCTCCTGGCGGAGTTTACCAGTCCACAGGCCGAAAAGCAGAAGGCTCCAGCGAAGGCCAAAGACGATAAAGCAAACCCTCGAAATTTCAGCATGAACGGTCGATCCCCTTTTCACCCAGGCCATTAACCCTGTGGTCGAGTAGTTGTCGTTGTCAAGCTTTCGCACGCCAAAGCCGATACAATCCGAGATGTACCGAAGTCCTGACCGAGTTCCCAAACGTACAGAGCATGGCAGGCCCAGACATTAACCTTAGAATATACTCATCGAGCATTCCCGGGAGAACGAAATCTTGCAATACGGCACCCGATTTCACGGAAGTTTGACTGTCGATCCTATCGTTAACCATTATGATCGGAGCACTCAGCGCGCTATTGAGCGCAACCGGGATTGGTGGGCGTCGAGCGCCGCGCTTTTTGGCAGTGGGCTCTTGGGTGGCGGCCGTCACGGTCATGACGCCAGAAGCCTATCGTCGAGACTCACAAAGGCGGACAAGTCTAAGCACAATCGCGACGCCAAGGCTCTGGGGAGGCGCTTCAGCATTGCGCAGTATTTGCCGTATAATGATGAAGATTTTGGTGTTCCCGCGCGCGCTGACCAAGGCCCTGCGGGATCCATTCACGAGCGCGCTTCGTCGCCAATCTGTCATCATCCTTGAGAGCACCGTTCTCTCTGCAACGAAGCGGAGGAAGCTAGGACTGCCAAAGACCTCCAGTTGAGATGGAGCGGTTCGCGCTTAAATGCCTCTTGGCTCATCTTCAATCTCTGAATCGGCGATCGACAAACAGGACTCGACCGCTAGCCAGAATAGTTTTTCTCGGGTAGAAGCTCGCTCCGTCCAGCCCCGCGAATCCCACGCTTCGGAGTCCAAGTCATCTCCGGCATATAGAAGTTGGGCGAACACGACGCCTCGGAACTGGGCCACGGCAAAGAATGCGGCACATTCCATCTCCACCGTCAAGCAACCTTCGGACCTTCGTAATTGGATCTTATTCGCCGTTTCGCGAAAGTACGCATCTGTTGTCCACGTCTTGGCCACGAGGTAAGGCACTTCGTGTGCAACAAGAACCCGTTTCACCGCCCGAATGCCGGCTTCATGAGCCTCCACTTCCCGACTGGGTGCCAGGTAGTGATACGAAGTGCCCTCATCTCGAACCGCCGATTCCGATCGAGGACGCCAGCGCCGCCACAGGCAATAAATTTCGAGCATCCCAAGGCAATGACTTCCTCCAAAAAGGCGGCTGCCAGCGGGGCCCCTACCCCTGGATGCATGAGCGCCACCTTGGCTTCACCCAGGGTCACCTCGTAGACGGGATGTTCTCCCATTTCAGAGCGGAATTCGAACAGAAGGCGTGTGCGCCCCTCGGCCACCAGACCATCGATAACATCTTGAAAAAAACACACCACGCAATGCTCAGGAATCGCAATGCGAGGATGGTGATCGACCGCGTTGATCACGGCTTTACGCGTGGCGTCAAACTCTAAAATCGGATAATCCCGGCGCAACATCATGAGTCCCCCTAAGTCCGATTATTTCCCAATTCGGCGAGCAATGCCAACAGTCCTGCCATCCGAGGCCTCGACCGTTGCTCTACCGGCCAACGCCAGCCCATGCCCTGAAAGTTTCTCTCATCCGTCAGGCATCCCGTCTTAAAGAGATGTGGGAAAGGGCTTTGCTCTCAAAGTTTGTCTTCGCAAACCCTGAACGAGTTAGTTCCTTCACTCCTGCACCCATCCTCAAGTACCGAAGTCGGAATTGAAAAAATATGAATCAACTCGTATAATCCTTTACGGTGGGAACGTGGAAAGCACGCCCATCTATTCCATAATAAGGAGATATCGTGATGAAACGTCTTGTACGAATGTTAGCGCCCCTCGTGTCGCTGCTCGTCATCGCCCTTCCGGTGGCGTTTTCAGCTCCGGCCTTGGCCGCCCCTCCGCCTACTGTTCTGGGAAAAAACAAGAATGGTGGAAACATTACCGTCCAATATGGGCATTACCCTAAAGGTTCAAACCTACCGTCGGTACCATCGCCTTCGAGCTCGGCTCGTGCCAATCTCTCTACTTTTTTCTCTGGGCTCACGACGGTCGCCAACGGGCTGAATGCTCAGGTCTCTCACCTGGATTCGCTGGAGAAAAATCATGGCGTTTCCCATCTTACTACGACCAATGTTGTCTATAGCGTATACTCGGCTCAAGTGTTCTCCTCTCAGCTTCCTGCTCAGAGCTCCTATGACCTTAGCCGCAACATGCAAAAAAACCCTCAAATTACTGGAGTATCTGCCCATCTGCAACATACTTTGGCGGTGAATGCAGCCCTTCAGCGCACGGGTCAGGAAATCTCGGTAGCACTCTACGGTCATGGTTCGCGCGCCGCGCTAGCCTCGCACCGGCTACCCCGGTCCTATCAACTCGCCGTAGCCCGCTTAAAGCACCAGCTAGTGCCTCAGTTACTGGCCGACATTCCCAAGACCCGTTCCACACGCCACCTGGAAGCAGCCCTGGTGTACGCCACGAATCAATTGGCCAGTCTGACCACCGTTCCTACGCCTTGCACGGTGCCAACAGGCTTAGGCTATAACACCTTCGACACCCCCGTAAATATCGATGTCTTCACTATCGAAGCCAACTCGTATGCCCTGGCCGCTTCCATCGCCAAGGCTACCGCACAAATGGCTCCTGCTGAACTCGTGGAAGGCGCGGAAGTGTTAGGCGAAGGTGCCACCACGACCTTCCCCGATCCCATTCGCATCGCCCTCGAAGCGGTCGCAACGACCTTTGGAATTCTAGGCAAGGGACTAGATACCCTGACGTCTGGCATGGCCCTGGGGCACGACATGGTCGTAGGCTGCTATCACAAAAATTTGATGGCTTACACCACGACCAACTACGCCAAC
>JAKAAL010000875.1 GCA_021802375.1 Bacillota bacterium
CCTCTAATCCGTCCTGGCCTCTCCCGTTCCCAGTTCTCCCCTGCGAGTCGCATTCGTCAGGGGCAAAAGGCGTGCCTCAAAGTGCTGACCCCGTTTGATCGTCAGACGACCACGTTGTGTCCTTCGGATCCGAGCCTGATGCATCCGTCCTTCAGCCCAGCAACCTACCAAAAATTCCGGCTCAGGCCCTCAATCCAAGGAGCGATTTTCAGACCAACCGATCCGTCGGTCTGCAACTCCCGGATCTTTCAGATCTTTACGACCGGGTATATAATACAGGATTTCCGGGTCTCTGTGGCGAAAGTAGTTTAAAGCGGCAATCTCATCTCTATCTTGATTCAGAAGGCCTCTTTGGTTTTTGTGTCGACCTAAAGAGGCGGCTTAAGGTGGTCCTTGGGTTGAAGAGGTTCGATTGGGTTCCGCAATTGGTTTTATGATCAGGTGGCAAACTTTAAGAGGTCGTCCATGGGTGATGGGAATTCAGTCGTCTAGCCAAACATTTTAGGGTCCTCTCTTGGTCTGAGCGATGGACAACAAAGCAACCGTTGCGTTCCCGCAAATTGCACAGGGATGGTGATACCGTGTCGACGACCGTACTCATTGGAGGATTTTGGCATGAATCGGATACGTTCAATCCGATGGAGGCGACTCCATTCAGTTTTGATTGGGTAGACGGCCAAGATATTTTTTCTTGGTTAAGTGCCGACGGATCACAAAACGAGCTAGCCGGTGTGGTGGCCGAGTTGTCCCAACACGGAGTGGTCGTCGAACCGACTCTGGCGGTCTCTGCCCCGGTGGCTGGCCCCATTCCGGATGAGGTCTTCGTCCGCTACCTAAAAAGCCTTTCAGAGCCCTTGCGGCGTCTTCGCGGCACCAAACTCGACGGTGTTATATTTGGATTGCACGGAAGTTCGACCGTCAGTGGCCACCCCGACGCCCAACTGGAAGTGGTCCAGTTGCTGCGCACCTATGTCGGAAATGACATCCCTATGGTGGTCACGTTCGACCTACACGCCAGTCCTAGCCCTGAACTACAAAAAGCGGTCGATGGGATCGTCGCCTATCACACCGCGCCCCATCGTGACATGGTCAGCACTGGTCAACGGGCTGCGCGTCTTTTCCTTCGTCTCGCATCTCTACCGACCAAGCCCACCCTGATATCGTTGACCATTCCCCTTCTATTGCCGGGAGAATTTGGTCAAACCGATATGGCGCCGATGCATCAAATCATGGCCCAAGTTCTTCGTCTTTCTCACCTTGATGATGCTGTCCTCGAAGCATCCCTGCTTCAAGGCTATCCCTGGGCCGATAATCCCCATGCCATGGTCAATTTGATCGTCGTCGCCCGAGGCGCTTCGTCGGCGTTAATTGAGACGCTTGAAACCATCGCCCGAAGTATCTTTTCCGTGCGCCAACGCCTGTACCGTTCGGTTCCTGTCTTGAGCGTCGCCGAAGCCATGGATTTGGTGGTGCATCGCGATCCTCGGATACTCTTATATCTATGTGACAGCGGCGACAATCCCACTGCCGGCGCGCTCGAAGACCGGGTCGATTTGCTCGAGGCGGCCATCCACGGTCAGATCCGCGGATTCGTCTTTGCTCCCATTGTCGCGCCTTTGACCGTAGCCCTGGCCAAATCACACCTAGGCTCGACCCTCTCCGTCTCCTTAGGCGGCCAGTTGGCCGACGTTGGCCCTCGTGTGGACGTCGACGCGACCGTCGTGGGACGCTTTGATAACGACGAGTTGGGTGGAGACACGCTCATCTTAAATATCCGGGGCAACTTGGTCGTCGCCACCACGCGCCGTGTCCCCATGCATTCCCCAAAGTGGCTCGACGATCTTGGCATCGATCCGAAAGACCCGGCCAACGTCTTTGTGCTCAAAAGCGGATACCTTTTTCCTGACTACCAAGATTTACTAACTTCAGTGGACCCTGCCATCTCGTTCTTAGTCGCTACGTCCGGAGCTTCCAGCCTCGATTTAAATACCTTTTCGTATCAGCGCGTACCCCGCCCGATCTATCCTCTCGACGACTCGGGGCACTGGTCGCTTACGCTCACGATCACGCATGGCGGCCACATTGAGCAGATGACTCCCATCGTGCTTTAGGCCCCCCTTGCGAAGGCCTACCTTCCGATAGCAGTTACTTGCTCTTTATCGGACGCCCATCCAACGAAGTGGCTCCTATATTCATTGCGCACGGATCACATTTTGGGTTTTAGGTGGTGACGGCAAAGGGTTTGTCGAGGTTTGAGACTAGTGGTTTTCTGCGCTAACCTCGGAGAAAAATTGGGGTCGATTCCCAGTGTCGTGCCAGGAGGCCCTTCGATGATCCCCATCACCTGCCGTGCCGAGGAATTATGGGAACGGCAATATGAGTGCTTCCATCATCCTCACCCCCGAATTCAAATGAAAATGGCGGCGGTGCTACGGACGGACAGTGCTCGCCCAGCATCGCCACCTCGGCGCAGCGAGGCTGGGCGGTACTGAGACCACGGTTCGGACGTATGGGAAGGCGTATCGAGACGGCGGCATCGACGCGTTAAAACAGTTTGACGTCCGTGGGAGCACCAGTGCCCTAGATGCTCATTTCGACACCCTTCGCGCCGCGTTTGAGCAGAATATATTCGGTAGACCGGTTTGGAGTATCGGCATCTTTTCAAGCTGAAATGGGCTTTTTATACCGTTATGAGGCTGGCTCGGTTTCGTCACTAGTACGGCGCGACGTTATACTGGCCGCGCGTCGAAATTTTCGTTGTATCAAGAACGGCCTGTTGCTTTTGACCGTTGTTTAGCAAGGTATGGGGACGAACAATACTTTGTTGGCACACTGTGAAGTTTGACCGGCGCGCAGTATACCCTGATCCGGAACGGTGTGAGGAGTCGTTGGAATACCACATCGGTCACACGTGGCTACGGTGGATTCAGGAACCGAGCGATCCCTGGCTTTATCTCTCGCGACCCGACTGGATCCTACCACGT
>JAKAAL010000876.1 GCA_021802375.1 Bacillota bacterium
GTTCTTTCAATATTGCAATGATCTGCGCCGCAACTTCTTCAGGATCTCCTTCAATCATCTCTGCGTGGCCTGCTGCCACCGGCTTAAAGAAGCGACGAATCTCGAGCTCAGGCACAGTATCCGCTGAGGCATCAATTTCGTCCACGGTACTTGATTTCATCATTTGCCGCACTTTGGCAATGGAGGCATACCGTGGCGGTTTCCGAGCTGCTTGAATGCCGAGCACTAACGGTGCCTGGGCAGAGAACTCCGCCTGAAGCCCACCCCCATATTCTTGGCGAAAATGGATCTGTTCTCCTTGGATACTGACCTCGGTGACCACGGAAGCATGGGGCCACTCTAACAAACCGGCTACGATTGCAGGGATTTGACCATCAATATCGTCAATTGCCTGTACCCCAGAGAGCACTAAATCAAACGTATTGTCCCGCAGGTAGTTGGCGATTGCCTGGGCTCGTTTTCGGTTGGAGGTCGCCAGGTCAAAATCTCCAGTCAGTTTCACCGCATGATCCGCACCTTTGGCCAATGCGGTAAACAGCATATTATCGACGTCTCCGGTATCTACAGCCAGTACGGTCACCTCAGCGCCGACTTCTTCTTTTAATAACAGTGCTTCTTCTAACGCATGGTCATCCCACTCACTGGGAACATACGTCATGTCATCATGGAGCAGTTCTCCGTTGTCTTCGTCCAGGGCCAATTCTTCCACTAAGTCGGGCACGGACTTGCTCAATACCAAAATACGCATAGGAACCTCCTCAATGACGTGTCTTATTTATTCCAAGGGCCGTTAAATGAGTTGAGCCGAATAAGCCAGCAGCTCAGCGATATCCTTGACCTCCAACTTTCCTGTGTTGCCAGTCGATTTGACGGCATCTTCAAAACGGGATACTTCATAAGGACAGGTGACAGCCAGAATATCCGCTCCATATTCCACGGCTTCGCGGACTCGTTTTTCTGACAAACGTTGGCTGGTATAATCGCGGACAAAACTGTCCAACCACATGCCGCCACCGCCCCCGCCACAGCAATAGGCGGTCTCCCGACAATGTCCCATTTCCACCAAATCCAACTCAGGTATAGCCTTCAGTAAATTGCGCGGGGCTTCGTATTCACCGTTGTGTCGACCCAAGTAACACGGATCATGAAACGTGACCTTCTTGGGAATCGGTCTCGTTAAATTCATCTGGTCAATAAGCGGTGCCAAGAACTGTGTGTAATGCTGTACCGGCCACTCCCCACCATATTTAGGATATTCGTGGAGAAAGGCATTGAACGCATGCGGGTCAGTCACCACAATTTGGTTAAATTGGTACTTGGACAACATCTTGATGTTGTGTTCGGCCAGCATATCAAATAACCCTTTCTCACCGGCCATGCGTTGCGAATCCCCGGAACATTTTTCCTCGGTGCCCAAGATCCCGAACTCGATACCGAGCGCATTAAACAGTCGCGCCAAAGCCACGGATGCGTCCTTTCCACGAGGATGATACGAAGGGTAGCATTCAACGAACCACAATACATCCACTGGTGCTTTATGCTGAGACATCACAGGGACTGGAACTTCGGCGGCCTTAACCCAATCCGCCCGTTTTCGCGGCGGTTCTCCCAGAGGATTGCCATACCGAGCCGTGTTTTCAAACGCGGTCAACAGTTCTTCCGGCGCCTTGCCTTCTAATACAGCTTGCTCGCGTACCGCGGGCATGATCTCAATCATGTTGACTTCTTTAGGGCATACCCTGAGACAATTGCGACAGGTCGTGCACAGCCACAAATCCGGACTATCGATTAACGATGCCCCCAATTGGGTCCGGCGAAAAACTTTTCGCGGTGAATAATCTCCCACCGTGTCCACAGGGCATACCGCAGTACATTTGCCACATTGGTAACAATAACCTAGTGACTCTGCGCCCTCTATGCTAGTCACCTGATCTAATACAGATAAGTCATACTCGGATATTACCCGCGGTTCGAACATCCGGTTCCAATGGCCAGGCAATTCAATGCCGTTCACCACCGCAAGTTCCAATTCTATCGGCTTAGCCTTTTGCAAAGACGGATCCCTCCCATCTATGAATCCCCAGAAGACTTTGTACAACATTCGGAAACGGTGGCATCACTTGGGTAAACTCATTGGTCAGGCGCCATGACGCCATGGTAAACATGTACACGGCATAAGTCGCCGCCAACCCGACCCAACCTCTATAGCTCTCTGAAACATCATGAAGTCTGCGGTTTGAATCCAGTACACTGCCATAAAACGTCACACCCATGGTGATTTTTCGGTACAATTCAGGCGTCGCTCCATCCAACTGGTCTGGATCCATCACCACCAGCGCCAGTGATCCGGTTCGACTTTTCGGTGCATACAACCAGCGGCTCCACCACGGGAACTGCATAGGCTTCATGATAAACCCCCAAAATGTAGCCCACTCCAGTAGCCATCCCGGGTAAATGTCTAGCGTATGCACATAGGAAATCACCTGCTCGGGATCCTCTTGTGTCAAACTCAAAATGTCCAACATTTGGGGTGTCCAGAGTCGTAAATCGTCGTCTTTTATCCGAGCCGTGCTGGGAACTAGCCGACATAAGTCGGGAAGGCTGCGATGAATTTCGTGAGATGGGTTTACCAGCAATGCTGATAGGCGTTGGTGGCGTTCAGCCATTTGACTGTCCCACTGTTGCATCAAGTCTGGAGTCAGAAATGGCTCCGCTTTATCAAGAAATTCCTTGACCGCCTCCGCATCAATGATCAGCGCATTCATCTCACTTCGATGGCATGCCGGTTTAAGGATGCCACGGCTTTCATCGCTGCAGCTCCCCCCCATAGAGACGGTATCCTCAATGTCTTTTGGCCCTGCAGCCGCGCCTACCACGAAAATTCCCGGCACTTTCGTCGACACGGTATCTAGTGGACCCCCGTCCTTGGTAGCGATAAACCCGTGTTCTTCACGCGGCAGTTCTAACACTTTAGCCATGTC
>JAKAAL010000877.1 GCA_021802375.1 Bacillota bacterium
ATTTCGCGATCAGCACAGTCGAATCTACAGTATACTATCAAGGATGTGCCTGAAAGGAGCGGGGCTATGAGGCGATTTCGTTGGGGACGAGTTTTAGCGCTGCTGGCAGCAATCGTTGTGATTGGAGGTGGCATAGCCGCCTATCTGGGATATCGAGCGATACAGCCGGCGGCGGTGGAAACTAGTCGTGTCCTCAAAAAGAATCCGCCAGGGTTTCAAAACCGTATCACGATTTTGCTTCTAGGCAATGCCTTGTCAATAATCAACAATAAAGATCAGACTAACCCTTATGTTCGTGACCGAACTGACACGATGATGTTGGTATCGGTGAACCCTAAGACAGATCAAGCCAGTGTTTTGTCCATTCCGCGGGATTCTTTGGTGAATATTCCCGGCGTTGGGGAAACGAAAATTAATGAAGCTAATTATTTTGGCGGGCCAAAACTCGCGGTCAAACTGGTAGAACAAACATTGCATGTGCCCGTGGACTATTACATGGAGACCACTATGTGGAACTTTGAAAAAATCATCAACACATTGGGCGGTCTAACCGTGGACGTCACCCAACCCATGCATTACGGCGGTGTAGGCAATCCTCTGGATATTAACTTGAACCCGGGAGTGCAAAAATTGAATGGTCAGCAGGTGTTGGAATATGTACGATTTCGTGCCGAACCTCTAGGAGATATCAGCCGAATCCAACAGCAACAGTACATTGTGAAATTGATTTTGAAAAAAGTACTGACCCCGGGTCAAATCTATAAACTTCCGGAAATTATTACGATGTTGCGCCAAGATATTGTTCACACCAATTTAAGTTTGCCGCAGATGTTGTCGCTTGGATTAATTGCGACTCATATTCAGTTACCGGCGGTGCGCTACGCCACTTTGCCAGGTCATCCGGTGGTGCGTACGGACCCGGTTCTAAAAATCCCATTGGATTATTGGGTGCTAGATCAGCGTTTGATGCACATGATGGTTGATGAAATTGTGCTGGAGAAGCCTTTGACGGCTGCAGACCGCCGAAATGTCCATATTATTATTAAGGCAGGAACCGGTTCTATACAGCCGGCCGATGAAGTTTCTGCGTGGCTTAAGGCCAAAGGATTTACCGTGTTGGCAATCGACTGGTCTAACCGTCATAATCATGTTCATAACGATATTTTGGACTTTACCGGGGATAAGTATTTGGTTGCCAGGATTCAATCGGCATTAGGACCCGGGTCGGCCACAGCAATTACCGAAAGCCCGTATCATGATTACCCGGGTTTAGATATGATTATCACTGTTGGGTCTGATTTGAAGTTGAATCCAAAAATTCAACCCTAAGATTTCCGTTATTGGGAATCACCTCAGAGCATTGTGTGCTGCAAGTTCGGTTACACTGACCACGAGGTGATTTCCCAATGATCCATAGTGTTCGTAAACAGTTGTGGGGAACAGTTGTAGCCTTGGCAGTCTCAGTGGCCGGGTGTGGCTTTAATGCTCACGCGGCAAAAAACGAGTCAACTTCTTCATCTAACAAGCTTCAAGTCATAGGGTTTTGGGCCAACGACGTGTCTACGGGGTTAAACACGTTGTACCAATATCCACACGCCTTTTCCCAGTTTTCACCGTTTTGGTATTCGGTCGACAGTTTGGGCGGCTTAACCAGCCACGTGAACTCGACGATTTTATCCCAGGTACAAAAAGAACATATTCCGGTCGTTCCTTTGATAAATGACGCAACAGCCACGCAAGCCTTTTTGCCAGATCCGCTGACCCGTATTCGAGCCGCACGGGCGATAGCTGACATGGTGGGGAAAATGCATTTTCAGGGAGTCAATATTGATTTTGAGCCTCCCCATACCCATTTGAGTAGCGATTTGACGGCATTTGTTATTGACCTTAGGGATTTTTTGCCGCGAAACGATGTGATTATGATGGACGTGGTACCTCATTCCGGTGGAGCCTACGATTATAGCAAACTTGCCCCTGAAGTGAACCAGTTTATCTTAATGAGTTATGATGAACACGATGATGGATCTTTGGAAGGCCCCGTGGCTGCAATGCCTTGGGTTTCCAACATTGTAACACGGATGTTAAGTTCAGTTCCCGCCTCCAAAATTATTTTGGGAATTCCGCTTTATGGCTACAGCTGGCTAGCAGGCAGCACCGTGGCGACTACCATTCCGTATAACGCGGTAACCCCGATCATGAACAAAAATGCCCAATGGAGTACTTTGTATCAAGAGACGTATGCCCGTTACACGACTGTCAACGGGCCTACTATAGCTTGGTGGGAAAGCCTGCAAGGCATGAGCCAAAAAATTGCCCTGGCCAAAAAGGACCATTTGGCCGGAGTCGCACTATGGCATGTAGGATATGCTAATAAGAGTGTAACTCAGTTGCTGCTAAGCCAGATTGGCCGCCAACCGTAACAAATTCTGCGATTGCTCAATTTTTCCGCGGGGTTCCAGCATTCTACCTTATGGATGTCCAATCTAACGGATAGCGGAGGTTTTAAGTGGATCGGCAAGGCCGCCAAGATGATCGGGATGAGCATAGGAAGATTTTTGACGTCCGATACGCGCCTTGACCAATCAGCATGCGGCCAGGGATACCCGCTGCAGCCTCTACGCCCGAGTCGCGAAACAACAACCCAGCAAGCCTGTTATTCTCCCGTATTTAACTCTGACGCCGCCACGCCCCGCGCTACCATGGCGGTCAGAGCATGCTGGAGGACCCGTACCGATGGCGACGGCGTTCGTCGACCCCAGGAATCAATATGACCACCATTAAAACCAACCTCATGCTAAAATAAATTGGCGCCGACAATTCGAATACCCGTTGTATTGTGGAACACGAACGTAAGCTCACGCATGTAGAAGTTCAGCAAGCGTTTTATCAACAGCATGGGGAGGTACATTTCCTTCCGTGGTGGTTGGCTTCAAAAAAACGGTGGTTAGACCTGGCCAAGACCCTCGATGACCAAGAAAACT
>JAKAAL010000878.1 GCA_021802375.1 Bacillota bacterium
CCTTGAGGTTTTCGCGAGATTAACGGAATTTAAAGCCTGATCTCATTCCCGGCTTCCTGTCCGTAGTGCACTATGCCAAGACAAGGCATCCTCGAAGGGGAGACAGAAGGTGGGCAGGTGCCGGGTTCTTACGAACAGCAAAAGTGCCTTATGGATTGGAGCCCCATATTCCCGGCAATTTTTCGATTTCGCCTATGGTTTTTTGCGCCAGGGATACGGTGCCAGCGGCCGCGGCCGCTGTAATCCGTTTTGAATCGTGGTAGTCAGCATGGACTCGCCTGGTCTTGAGCGTGGCGAGAGATTGACCGATGGTATTGACCGGGGGTTGGGTCTTCGTTTGGTACCAATCAATTACCGCTTGATGCTGGCTTTTTGTAGGTTTGAATGAGGGGTCCAGTTGCTTAGCTATTTTGAACGCCACATGATAGGTGGCATAATAAGCCCGACTGATGGCCGTTCTGTAGGTGCTTTCCATAGAAACACCCTGGATGGTGAGCGCTTGGTTGATCATTTTATCGGCCAGGTTGAGAAACTCATTCCAGTCAAACTTCGGCATTAGAAGGATACTCCAGCATTAAGATTATGGGTAGAGACGAGACGTCTTGCGGCTGCTCTGTGCTCCGCCAAGTCATTAACTCCCACAACAAGTCCGTATCTCTTTCCGGATTGTCCGTGCTGGGAATACTGAGGATAAGCGTCATCTGATCGTCCTCGTTTTCTGCGGTGATTCTGAGAGGCAAGGCGTTGCAGCCGGTTTTGGCCCACAGTTGTTGGGCTTGTCGGGCAATCTCTTCGATGACACGAGGCAGGCGCGGATGGTCCTCAAACCATTGCGACACAACTGAGCGGGATTCCGAATTGATGGTATACAACTGGTGAGGGCTCTTCATCGATATCCCTTCTTTCTCTCCAGGCATCCTTAATGCATTATGATATGCGACAATGGTGCGATTTGACATGTGACGAATCATCTCAAGCCAGTAAGCCACTGGATCATTCGCCAGGTTCTCGGAATTGGATGATCGTGGGCTTAGTATGGCTCCAGACTCCGGAAACGATACCGTTTCGGTCGTTTGTGTCATCCACACCACCGCGGTGTTATTCTCAGAATTAAGAGTCTGTTGCGGCATGATTTGAGTCCTCCTGGGGCAAAATACGTACCGGGATCTCTTGAGAAGCAACGCGCTCGCCATCAATAGTGACCGTGAGGCGATAGTGACCTTGAACCGGTAGCCGGACATTTTGAATGTTGGCACCCACAATAGCATTGGCTTCTTCCGGAGGAAGCGGGGGACTGTTGGGCGGGGGTGAGGTCATCTTCAAGGAGACCGGTGGGGCCCGAAATACCACCTCGCCCTCGGGTGAGGTGAGGGTCCACGCTAATGCCGGCGGGGTGTCCCGAAACAAGTCAAGTCCCCGAATACCGATGACCACAGAGAAACTAAATTCCGTAGGAACCTGACGAGGGCGCAACAATAGCGTCGGGCCCAGAATAGCCATGGGATTAGGGCTGCTCAAAATAGCCGAATTATTATTAGAGGGCAAAGAAATGGCTTGCATGCACGGAACAATAAAGGCCACCTCGAACATAATAATCCCTCATTTCGATGTATCATCCAGGACGATCAACACATTAATTGTATAGATAGTATAACTGAAGGCAAAAGCCTGCGGTAACCTTTTTGTTGGGTTTTCCCTCCAATTTTTTGGTAAGAACATTAGTCACGATATGATGAAACAAACCCTCATCACGAAATCTCCCGCTTGCGGGATCTCGGAATGTCTACTTGTTCTTTGATGATGAATTTACATTCCCTGGTGTTTTGACAGGTCCGCCACAATCGCCACGACGTGTTCCTGCTGCTCTCTGGACAGGGACTCCCAGACTGCGGCAATGCGGGACAAACGCTGAGCAGACGTTTCGATGGCGGCCGATTCGCGCATGGCTTGGGCGACACGCACGGCGACGGCAAAATATTTGGCGTCGTCGAAGGCTTCGGGATTCTTGGTGTAGCTTTGACGATAGGCGTCCAGTAATTGATCCCAAGCGGCCTTTTCATCCATTTTGCGGGCGATGGCGATCACGGCTCCGCCTGTCACTACGGCTGCTGCGGGAACCAGATAAAAGGCCGTCGTGGCGTCTCCCGAAACAGCATCTAAGAGGGCCCACCACCAAGCACCGTCGAGCTTGGCAAGGTCCGCGGTGGGGGCGGCTTGAAACGCAGTCGGAGGGGCAGGCAGCGGGGGGACCACTCCCTCAGACTCTATGATTCGCCAGGCTGCGACCGATCCCAAAGCCGGGATGGCAGGCCAACGCTCTTGCCATCGCTTGATCACCGCCTCGTAATCTCTATCCTCGGACTCTCGCACGAGACGGACAAAATTTCCACCACGGAGATTCCACCATGGCGCTTGGGGGAGGCGATCCGTAAGTAATCCGCCAATTTGGCTGAGCGCCGATCCTTTGATGCCAGCAATAATGGCTAAGGGCCACGGCCGGATGCCCAATACGCGCGCAATGGCGTGGAGTTTCGTGGATGAGGGCCGTGGGAATCGCCCGCTTTCCAGGGAAGCCCAGCTCGTGGCCGGAAATCCGGCGGCAACGGACGCTTTCTGGACGCTGGCCTGGGTCGTTTCAATACGCGCGAGACGCACAAAGGATGCAAAACTGGGATAGTCGTGTACTCGAATGGCGCTAGGCATGGTAACCATTCCCCCCTCTCAACTTCTAGTGAATCTCTATGAACCCATCATAGCAGGTTGGCCTTAAACGCACCACCATCAGCGATAAAATAACCATCAACATTCCTATAAATTATTAATAAGATGTATACGCATAAAAAACTTTCATGAAGATGTGGAAGAAAACATAGGGATTCTCTATGTATCCATGCTATAATGTTCTTAGAACAGTAGAACAGGACTTTGACAAACTAAAACTGCGATCAAATCAGTAAATCCTTGCTGGCCGGCGACTTG
>JAKAAL010000879.1 GCA_021802375.1 Bacillota bacterium
GCACAAACCGACGATTCTTATGTCAGTCATCTCTTGACCCCCCTGTCCGCGGTCCGACAAACCGTCTTTTGGCACACCCACTGTTGGTCATCCAAAGGATCATCTAAGATCCCAACCCATGGCCCAATCGAACGCGGAAACTCTTTTGGGAAATATCTGATCAGTAATACCTCATACCTATGATGTCCTACCTCTTAAGATTTGTGAAACCATTGCGACAAGTTCCTATCGAGCGGCAGAATAAATACTCTTCTCGGGACCCACCATCACCACAAATTCGGCCTTTGAAGCACGGACTTGGAAAGGTCCGCCGAACGAAAACATCAGAACCATCCAGCATTGATTGACTATTAATTTATTTCGCCCCGGGCTTCTGCCAACGGCTTCCCTTGTTCCATCGTCAAGATGCGCACGAGACGCTCCACATCGTTGCGAATGCGTTCCGCGACGGCCCCTAGCAGTTGGGACCGCCTCACGGCGGGCGTATTTGTCCACTGGGGAAAAGCGCGATAGGCTGCATCAATCGCCTCTTGAACTATCTCACGCGATGCTGTCGAGACCATGGCAACAACGTCTCCTGTTGCCGGATTACTCACCGCGAGCATGGACTGACTTTCCGTGATCCATGCCCAACCGATGTATAATCCATGTTGTTTCATGCCGTCGTCACCCCTCTCCAGCAGATTATCGGGCCTCGCACACAACCCACTCACAGTGGCCTTGGAGCGACTCCAGGATAACCGACTGACCCGGAAGCACCATCGCAGCTTCCAGCCCGTTCACCAGCCACACCTCTGACCGCGAGTGCATTTGCCACCGCATCTCGTTGCCATTGATCACCACTGTGGGTGTCCGAGGATCCAAACGGAGGGTCTCGGCAGGCATTACCTGGACCTGCCAATCTTGCTGCACCCATTGCCTCCCCTCTCCTTCCAACACCTGAGGTCGACCCCGCATCCGTGAAAATTCCTCGCTAGCCCGATGACCATCGATCGGCAGGTTCCACTCGTCGTGTCCCCAGAGACTGATGCGAATCGTAACGTCCGCGGTGTCTTGGATTTCCAAGGCAACCACTTCCGGGCCCAGTGCATGGGGACCCCCTGCGGGCACCGTAATCAACGTCCCCGGGGTCACCGGGTCGCGAATTAGAAACGCGAGAGGGTCCGGCCCGGGAATGCTTTGGGCAACCAGAAAATCTTCACCGGCCCACCGATTAATGACCCAACCGCCCGGCATGCTACTCTTCACATACCAGCACTCATTTTTTCTTTCGGACCCATCGGTCGGGTGCACTTGCAAAGGGAGTGGAAAACGTGCGTGTAATTGCTTAACGAGAATGGGAAATCGGTCGCGTTGTTGAGCAGATCCCCAAAAATCTCTACCATAACGGGTCATAATCTCCTGTATGGTTTGGCCCCTTGCTGAACCCCGCGCGACACGAGTTGGTGTAGTTGGATAATCTGAGCACAGCCACCATTCTCCTATCGGCAAACCACCACTGCCCCGCTCCCCCGCGCCCCAAACCCGTCCCACGCGTTCCGCCTCGAATATGAATGCGTCCACGTTATGCCTCCCGTACGCTGGTAATGGATAGGGGCTGCCATGTTGCAATGATGGGGCAATGCTGCTCTACCGCACGGGCCGCACCGTTTATGGCGCCGATTAATGCGGCGTTATTGGGCTCCATCAGTAGTTGCTCCCTTTGCAAGACACGCTCGCGGACCGCAAGCCATAGGTAATGTTTCGCGATACCGCCGACGACTTTCAGATCCGTATACCGTCGTTGCATCAAATGCTCCATGTCGCCGATCCTGGCTGAGAGACTTGTCGCCACCCCATTTAACACGGCCCAATACAGGTCGAATCGACTCGATTCATACCCTAGTCCATGCCAACTCGCATTCCCCTCCAGCCACCCCTGCACATCAAACGAGACATGGGTATCTCGGGTCGTGCCGACATCCCTCAGATCGTTCCACGATATCCCCAAGATGTGGCGCGCCCATGCCTCAGGAGCCCCGCCGCCGGGAGTGGGTAAGAGGACCACATAGTTGTCATGGTCGAAGAGGCCCTGACTCCACATAACTCCTAAAGTACGAGCTTCTGGACTCAAGATAGGTCGTGGGGAACGAATCACTAAGGGCTCCGCAGTACCCGTAGAGTCCATCAGTTCTCCTACTTGCAGACTTGCGCCATAAGCTCCCACGATATGGTCATGCCCCGCGTTGACGACCTCAGCCCCAATCAGGCGCCTGTCATCGGAAACCCTAACCTGTCCCACGCTCACAGGCTGGGTGATCACCCGCGGCATGTGCACTCGGCGTAACTGAGCCCATGTCAGTAATTCATCGTCCCACTCGGCTTCCTGCCACCGATAAGCCATGGTCCGGGCCGCCAGACTGGTTTGGGTAACGCATTCGCCGCCGGTAAGATGCCACACAATGAAGTCGGCCACCGAGAGCCAACAGGCATCGGGTTGCTGGAGTTGGGACTCGGCCCGCATCCGCAGAAGGCCGAATTTGGGCCCCGGTACCATGCCCGTGCGCTCGAACAGATCCTGGGCATCCCAGGTCGAAAGGAGATCGCGGTACGCCTCTTCCGTCGGCGACAAGTCTTGCCAAGCGCCGATATAACCCAAAGGGCCTTCAGGAGTCACGAATAGGCCCACCTCCCCCATACTCGTGACACCCAGTGCCGTGACGTGTTCCGCAACGAACCCTAGTTGATTCAATCCTTTTCTGACGACGCTGATCGTAGTCTCTATTAAACCGCGCGGGTCGAGTACCCGTAGACCCTTACGGGATGTCCACGGGGTTGCAACGCTAGCCTCCGCCAACATTCCGTCATCGGTCACGGCCATAGCTTTGATGTTCGTAGTTCCAATATCGATGGCCAAATACGTGGGCATTCGATCCCCCCTCCCCACGCGTAAGAATTCCCACCCGATCACGACTTAGATCTGCATGATTTCTCGAAAA
>JAKAAL010000880.1 GCA_021802375.1 Bacillota bacterium
ATCAGTTGGAGCTTTGTAGGTGCCCACGACGGATGGGTCCTGGCGGGCCATCGGCTCTATCGAACCATGAATGGCGGAGGAACCTGGACACCCATCGCCCGTCGCCGTCATCTCCTGCATTGGACGGGTTTCCAACTCATACCACCATTGACGGTTTCCCATAAGGGGGTGGTGACGGAGGTGGTGACGGACGTGGTCGTGGCCCACCCCTCATTGTGGTGACAAAGTCAATGGACGTCCAATGCAGGAGATGACGGCGACGGGCGATGGGTGTCCAGGTTCTTAATAACCGTATAGCTGAGTGTCGAGCGACTCTTGAAGCTGAAACCATGTATTTTGAAGCCATTTTCTCTGAGGAACTGGATGATGAAATGTATCTGTGGTGGCTCGAGTTCAAAGATACTGGAGGGCGACCGATTCAGGAGTCCGAGGCAGAAATTGACCGAATTCATCTGGACTTTTGGGAGGAATGCATCGAAAACAGTAGCCGTCAAGTGATGCGAACAGAGTTGGTATTAATCCCGGAATTTATTAAAAGGGCCATCGATTCGAGGTAATCCCAGTTCGACATACCGGAACAACACAGCGCGAAACTGATACGGGCGGATGCGGACGCTATGGTGAACTATCGGGGGCGTATATGCCACAAGCCCGGGGTTGACCATTCCCAGGCTTATGGCGTTAACGGGCATTATTAGGAATAAGAACGCAGCGGTTGATGTGGAATGAGCAAGACGTAACCTAACCCCCGTTCAGAGATGAGAATCTTGGGTTGGTTCGAATCCGCTTCGAGGACCTGTCGTAATTGGTGAATCACTCGATAGATGTCGTAGACGGTTCTTTGGGGAGGGTTGTTCCATCCTACCCGCAATAGCGTCTTCATAGTAACCAACTGGCGGGGGTGTCGGCAGAAATAATCAAGCAAACGATAAGGGACTTCCGAAATGGGGACTAATTCCTGATGTCGCCAGATTCCATGAATACGGAGGTCAAATCGCAAACCCGGCGCAAGACGAACAACATTCACGGGAACGGTTACCATCAGAGATACCTCCTACCAAGAAATCGTCATTTTATGAAGAGTAACGACCGGCAGCCAAGAAAGGTTACCGTGGCTTAGGGATTCTTACAATTTACGGAGATTTTTTTGCGATTTGCTTGGTCTTGGTCTGTGGAACCATTGTGATGCTCTTGGCGTTATATCCGAAAAGGGGATGAAGTATTTAATGCGACCTATCGGAGTATCCGTAGCGGTGTTGGGAGCGGCGGCGACCTTTTTGACTGGGGATACCTCCTATCATGCTTTGCCGATGACCGCTTTCGCTAGCGAACGTACCCAGTATGCCCTGGGTCACATCCGCACACAAGCGTGGCCGCCGGCACTACAGCGAGGGCGCCAAGCTATCAGCCAAGGTGGTCCGGTTCTGTGGCCGGCGGCTCAAATCGGATGGGGGATGTTCTGGATGTGGCCGCATGCACACTATCTCTCCTGGGTGATGGAAACGACAAACGGCGGCCACACGTGGAGCATTCGACCAACTCCGCGCATCCAATGGGAAGCTATGACAGCTTCTACTTCAACGGTCAATCTGTTAGGACAACCGATGAAGCAGGCAATCTCCACGCAATTAGTCTGGCTCCGAACGACCGACGGCGGGCACTGCTGGACTCGCACAGCGCTGCATACCCCGGGAAAAATGAGTGTAGACGATGTGATTGATCAGACCACACCCGATCCGGCGACGACCGTCTTCCCTCGTGCGGGGTTTGAAGCCTTAGGGGTCCTTACGG
Organism: Bacillota bacterium; assembly: GCA_021802375.1. Next base: position 1,792 of record JAKAAL010000880.1, read on the forward strand.
ACAGCGGGGCCCTTTGGTGGACCCAAACCGGCTACCAATGGCATACGATTTGGCCACGAACGAACAAAATTACCGCCATTGCATCCGATCCGAAGGGGGCGGAAGCGATAGCCGGCGAAACGGCCCAACACCAACCGTGGATGGAATGGCTCCAGGTTGCGTCTCGCGGGCGGGTTTCGACGAGTAAGATGGTTTCCGTTCCATCGATCATCGTGGGGATGGATTGGTCGACCGCTCGTGACGGGTGGGTTTGGTCCAGCACGCGGTTATGGCGGACGACAAACGGAGGCAAGACGTGGATGGCTATAAAGACTTGGCCCGGAACGAAGGACGCGAATATCTCTCCGGTTGCTTGGGTGCATATGGTTACCTCAACCACCGGATGGGCCGCGACTGCTCCGTTTGAGTTGGGAGACGCATGGCAGAAGCTATGGCGAACGACAAACGGAGGCAAGACATGGAAACGCGTGAGCATTCCCTACGCTCTGACGCACTACCGGGCGGGTCATGTGATCTTGCCATATGATGGATTTGACATTGCCGCGCAGCACCATCCAGGCGCCTTGACCCTCTGGATGGGTCCTGACAATGCTTCTTTCTCGGCGACGCCAGAACGCATTTGGACCAGCGATTGGGGGAGACATTGGTATCGTGCCCGAGTGTCGTTACGATTGTCAGGACCCTATGATTAACTGTGGGGCAGGAGCGCCGACAGGAGGGTTCAACCGCAAAAAAGACGGACGAACGGCACGACATCTTGGTGGGTGTCGGCGTCCGTGGGTCTCCAAGCGTTTCTAAATCACCAGGGCCTGAGGTTCGTACAATTCCTTCGAGGAAGAAAGACACGGTTAGGAACAAGTGAGGGTTGTCGCATCAAATGAATTGGCCGCTCCTCCACTAACGAGAACATACTCAGGGCACACCTTAAAAGCCGACTTGAACGCGTTAATGGCTCCTTGATATCCGAGTGCATCCTGCGAGCTAACGTGTGCTCCGTGGACCCCTAGAAAACCCGTAAGTCCGCAAGAAACATAATTTCCAGGATTTCCGGAATAGTACGCTTGAGTGGTTTGATTGCCCGTTCCCGCTATAACGTGCTTAAGCATATTTACACAGACCCATGCAGAAATCTCCTAGATCTGCACATTCCTGAACACGTCTGGAATTGTTCGCTCTTTCGGA
>JAKAAL010000881.1 GCA_021802375.1 Bacillota bacterium
ACTAATGGCTTTGATCTTCTAGGTGACGACGATGAGGCCGTCGAGGTTATCCAAAAACTCGCCAGAGACTTCAAAGTTAGTTACCAGGCATTGCTGATCCGACTAGGGGAACTGGGCCTTCACTAAAAATGCGACATCTCGGAAACAGTTTTGTGCCTACATAACGGCACCAAATCTCTTTTGCCGCCTCCCAGATTCCGGCTTACAATACCATAAACACTCCATCATATACCGCACTATCCTGTCGGCCCCATAGGGTCCGACGTATCATGCCCCAGGGATAGCGCAATCACCCGTGGCCAGTTGCAGCTGTAGGCGCTCACGCTATTTGGCAATGGTGGCACTTAAATGATCGCGCCGGGAGCCCCGTAGGAATGCTCCCCGTTTGTTGGCAACGGTATAAAAATCCGCCCCCAAAAAAGGGGGGGCGGATTGACGAGGCGATGCGGAAAATGATCCGTGATGATGATAGGGGCCCGCGCCCTATTCGGGCGGATGGGGGGACGTCCACCGCATCCACGCAGGCGGCGTGGCTGGGGACGATCGGGCGTCCCTGGGCGACCTCGATATCTGGGCCACGTACTCCGAAACCCTGATGCATGAACGATGGGATTTATCGCCCCAGCGGGCCTACCACGTGGTCGAAACCCTGATGCCCCCAGCCCATTATGGCTAGGGGAACACGCATCATGCCATCGGGTACGATTGGTCATGCGGACCAGCAGAAGCTGGGCAGCGGAACCCATCAATTTCTAGACACTATTGTCAAGTAGCAACACCTCGCCCCAATCGACTTCCGCCGCTTCCTCTAACCACTGCCGAATCACCGGGCTGGGGTGCCGGCGCGGGCTGGGTCCGCACATAGGTGGGCGCCTCCGGGGCGTTTGCCGTCCGATTCAAATATTTCCTCACGGTTTTGCGGGTATAATGCAGCTCTCGGGCAATCCGCCGCACCGGACCACCCTTGCCGTTCATGAAGCTGACGAATCGAGTAGTTATCGGGCACTGTGACCACTCCTGATAGATGGGCTCAGCGAGCCACTCTCCAGGGTAGCGGAAATGGCCCCGTAAAAGGGAGTCACGACTATACAGCCCTGGCTCCCTTTTACGGGGCCATTTACAGATCGTGTTTTACAACGAAAGGCGGATGCATGGTAGCCTGGATGATTGGCCCCGGCGAATCCGCACCATGCACTGTTAGCGACGGCAGGATGCGGAGATTTGGCCACTATAGGCTCAGTCCTAGCCCATGCGCTCCGGCCCGATTCGGCATCCATCATGGCCGACGAGGCTTCGGGTCTCACGGCGATCCAATCCATACAATCGTATAGAAACCAGACCAAGTAGGGAGCTTTTTTGCTACGATATGAGGATATTCGTTACCCGCAAGGAATTCCTAATTTCTGATATGAGAAATAATAGTTCCGAATCATTCTTTTCGACCGTTTTCCATCGCCCGATCGACGGCTGCACGAATATAGACCATACATCTCATTTTGTTACGAATGGCCGCTTCTTCGACCTGTTTCATCCACTCCATTTTGACTCAAATGGCAATGGTTTTGTTTTCCCACGTGTGGTGATCTTGTTTGGCTGACCAGGCTACCCCATTAATACACCATATCACTAAATGCCTAGATTTGTATGGGTACTGATCAGTGTTCATCCTCAGTCTCGCGCATCCACGCATCCATGTGTTCCGCAGCCTCGGCTTGCATTCCTGGCATGACGTGAGCATAAATCTGCAGAGTAATACCGATATTTGCATGCCCCAACCGTTCGCTAACGACCTTGATTGGAACGCCGTTGGCCAGCCAGTAAGTTGCCATCGTGTGCCGCAAATCATGAATTCTCATGTCATCTGGTAAGCTCGACTGTTTTGCCAATTTCTTAAATCGCATGTACACATGTGCCGGTGACAGCCACGTTCCATTTCCCGTGGTAAAGACCCAAGGTCCCTCTTGCCATTTGTCTCCCCGCGCTTCACGGGCAAGTTGTTGACGTTTCTGCTGTTGCCGCAAAATCTCGATAAGATACGTGGTTAAATCAATCACCCGTCGCCCTGTTTTGGTTTTAGGCGGATTAACGCTCCGGTGCGAGCCATACCCCGACATAGTGCGTTGGATCGTGACCGTCTTAGCCATCCAATCAATGTCGCCCCATTGCAGTGCCAGCGCTTCCCCCCGTCGCACTCCGGTAAAAGCAAGAAAGGCCCATAAAGCAAATAGCCTGTCGTTTTCACAGTCGCTCATAAATTTTTGCGACTGTGCCCGTGTGGGAATGATCAGTTCATGCGGCTGAGGCTGCGGAGGTTTGGTGCCCCGCGTCGGGTTCTTCGGCAGTAACTCCCAGGTAACGGCGTCTTCTAACGCAGCGTGTAACACGACATGCACATGTTTGATGGTGCTATTCGCTTTTCCTTCGCTGAGCAAGGCATTATAAACCCCCTGAATATCTCGTGCAGTAACTTTCGTCAGTGGGAGCGTCCCAATCAACCGCTGAACATGAACGAGGCTTAATCGATAGCGTTGCGCAGTAGAATCGGGCTTATACCCCACAATGGTCTCTTGAAGCCAACGACTAAGATAATCTTTAAGAAATTCAGTTGTCGGAGGGCGTTGATTCGGGTTCTCCCGGTACAGTGTCTCTTGTTCCCGACTCCACTTCTTGGCTTCCCGCTCTGTGGCAAAAGTCTTGGTCGTTTCCCGTCTTTTTCCTGTGTCCGGATCATAAAACGTCACACGACCTTGCCAGCGACCTGACGCCTGTTTTTGTGGAGCCGCCGCATGCGGCTCCTTGTGTCGATTTGGCATCAATTATCACCCCCAAAAATTCATCAAACCGGGAAACAAATTCCTCTTGAAACTCACCTCATATGCAACACCTAATTGTCCATCAAGCATCAAAATGATGATTTCCCTACTACCTGAGTGTGTTGTAAAATTGCCGGGGGTCTACACAGTGCCAGA
>JAKAAL010000882.1 GCA_021802375.1 Bacillota bacterium
AGTTCCCCCTTGCGAGCGCAATGCCGTGCGCGCCGTCGAAATATGGGGGCGTACAGCCACTCGTACGCGCTCACGCGAGACAGGTTTCCCCTGACTTTTTTGTGCTCGCCCACCTACACCTTCTTCTAGATGACCCAAAGCGCCCGCCAGTAGCAGCCACCTTGACCGCATCTCTCTATTCAAGTATTCTCTTGATTACTTGAATAGGGAGGTGCCCCATGCCCAAAGCGCGTGCCTGGAAGGATGCGCTCTATCACGAGTTTGCCCGCGTTGGCAAAGCCTTGGCCAGCCCCCGTCGTCTGGAATTGCTGGATCTTCTCAGCCAGGGCCCCAAAAGTGTGGAGAGCTTGGCCCACGAGCTCGAGGCGACGGTCGCCAACGTCTCCCAACATCTTCGGATCTTGGCGCAAGCGCAGTTGGTCCAAAGCCAACGATCGGGGACGTTTGTCATCTACCGCCTCGCCCATCCACATATCGTCGCCCTGCTGCACCAAATCCAGGCCGTGAGTGAAGGGCTTCATGCCGAGATACGCGAGTGGCGTCAAGCTTGCCTCAGCGACCGCGATGCCTTGCCGCCGGTCACGACGCAAGAGCTGCAACAACTCATCGCTTCGGGCGACGTCTACCTCATCGATGTCCGCCCGGCTGCCGAATACGCCGCTGGGCATCTTCCGGGAGCCCTCTCGGTACCCTTGCCCGAAGTCGCATGTCACTTTCAGCACTGGGATGATTCGCGGCCGATCGTTGCCTATTGTCGTGGACGCTACTGTCTTTATGCCCAAGATGCCGTAGAGATTCTACGCCAGCATGGGGTGAAATCCCGGCGCACCGAGGTGGGGGTGTGGGAATGGCCCGGCGGCGCCCCAGTGGAGTAAGGCACTGGCCATCCCTATCGAACCCCGGTAAATGGTCGAGTAGGTGGGCTTTACGTGAAAAGGTCGGCTTCTTCATCACACCTGATGCATGATCCAATGGGAAGGCCCCACCGTCGCGCGAAGTCCGCGCAACCAGGCGGAGTGTGTCGAGTGGAGGTTGGAGTGCTTGCCGTATCCATTGCTTATTCCCGCCATGGTGGCGGCTACGGCCCAAGGAGGTGAATCGGATGGCGACCCCCGTCCCGGGCCTCCGACGCCATCGTTGCCCGTTTCTCTGGCTCGCGCTAAACGTGGCGCTGGTTGGCGCCACCCTGGGAGTAGAACGCACGGTCGTGCCGCTACTGGGCCATCAGGTCTATCATGTGGGCTCGGCCGTCGCCCTTACCTTCATTTCGTCCTTCGGCCTTGCCAAAGCCTTGATTAATCTCGGTGCGGGACGGTGGTCGGATCGGATTGGCCGCCTGCCCGTGTTGCGCCTGGGATGGCTTATGGGCGTGCCCATGGTGGCGCTCCTGCTTAGTGTGCATGCCTGGTGGGCAGTGATTGTGGCCAACGTCTTTTTAGGTGCCAATCAAGGGCTCGCCTGGACGATGACGATCAATGCCCAGCTCGACCTCGTCACCACGAGCGAACGGGGCCTGGCCATGGGCATCAATGAAGGCATGGGCTACCTCGGGGTCGCCGGGGCCACCATCGCCTCCGGGTTCCTAGGCGCCCACGGTCATTTGCTTACCCGGCCCTTTTGGCTCATCTGCGGTATCGTGGTCACCGGTGGCGCGATTAGTTTCGGCGTCATTCGAGAGACCCACGGCCCCGTCAAACCTGAAACTGCTCCGCCCAGGACCCCTATGCGCCAGCTTTTTGCCGAGACCACCTGGACCCACCCTGCCCTCTCCAGCATGACCGCGGGCGGCTTCGTGAACAAACTGGCTGACACCACCGCTTGGGGGGTCTTGCCGCTCTATTTTGCCAGCCAGCATCTCACCTTGCCCGCTATTAGCGTGATAGCTGGCGTCTACGGCGGGGTGTGGGGAGCAGGCCAGTTTGCCACCGGCCTCTGCTCCGACCATGTCGGGCGCAAGCCTCTCATTGTCGGGGGACTGCTCCTCTTGGCCGTTGGGCTCGCAGGCACGGCCTGGCTCCACGGTTTTGGCAGTTGGCTGGCCATGGCAGCGCTTATGGGGGTCGGCATGGCCATGGTCTACCCCGTGCTTAACGCAGCCGTGGCCGACGTCGCACCGCCCGAAAACCGTGGGGCCATCGTGGGCGTCTATCGCTTGTGGCGGGACGGGGGATATGCCGTGGGTGGCATCTTATTAGGTGTGCTCGGTGCCACCCTAGGCGCGCGTGGGAGTATGGTCTTGGTGGCCGCGCTGGTCGTCCTGGCAACGGGCCTCATCACCCTGCGCATGCCAGAGACCCACCTTTCTCCCTAGGCGCTTTCCATCTTGTGGCGCCGGGCGTAGGCGAACCACCAAATGACTAAAACCACGAGCCATAACGCTCCCGCCCACACCGAGACCTTGGTCAGGGGAGAAATAGCGATGGCCAAAAACGTTCCTGTAATCAAGACCAGGCCGATGATGGGCAGAATGGGCCAGCCGGGCATGGGATAGCGTAGCTTGTTGGGAAAGCGGCGGCGAAAGAGCAATTCTGAAATTAAAATGGTTCCCCAGGTCCATAAGGCTGCAAATGAGGCGGCGCTCGAAATCCAGACATAAACGGAACCTGGAGCCAGGTAAATGAGGAGAATCCCGACCGACATGAACGCTCCCGTAACCGACACCGCCCATTTGGGGATCTTGCGACGACTAAGGGCTTTGACTGACTTTGGCAAAAAGCTCTTATCTGCCATGGAAAACAGCATGCGGCTACCCCCATAAAGCCCCGTGTTGGAAGAGGATAGGCCTGATGTAATGATGATGGCATTAATCACCGTGGCCGCCGCCGGCACTCCCACTCGCGCAAACAGTAGCACATAGGGACTGGTATGACGGCCCACCAAGGCGGACCAGGGAAAGGCTATGAGCATGACAAAGATGGATCCGAGATATAAGATGAGGATGCGCCAACTCACGTTGGAGACGGCCTG
>JAKAAL010000883.1 GCA_021802375.1 Bacillota bacterium
TTTGTGGTTAGCGATTCCTGTCCGTGTTTGGTTGAATAGAGGTACCATCCATCATTCAAACGTCAGGAGGAATCGCTATGACTTCGAGTATAACTAAGAATCGTCGTCAAGGACAGCATGCGGAACCAACAGGATCGACTGTGTCTATTCCGTTCGTGGACCTGTTGCACGATGCCGAGGCGGGCTTGCTAGGGCTTTCGGTCCAGGTGGGCCTGCGTGTTCTACAAGAACTGATGGACCAAGAAGTCACCGAAATCGTCGGCCCGAAAGGTCGGCACAATCCGCAACGCACCGCCGTCCGGCACGGCGTCGAAGACGGCTACGTCTTTTTGGGGGATCGGCGGGTGCCCGTGGCCCATCCCTGGGTCCGTACGACAACCGGTCAGGAAGTGCCGCTGACCACCTACCACACCTTCCAAGATGCCGGCGTCGCGACACAGGCCATCTTGGAGCGGATGCTCTTTGGCTTAGCCAGCCGCCAACAAGGCCATGCGAACCCGGCCCTCTCGGCCGAGGTCGGCGCCCACGGGCTGAGCAAAAGCGCTGTCAGCCGCCGGTTTATTCGGGCCACCCAGCAGGCCCTCGAGACGTTTATGCAGCGGTCGCTGGGAGACCGGATCTGGACCGTCCTCATGGTGGACGGCCTTCGGGTGGGCGGGCACCTCGTGGTCGTCGCACTGGGGATTGACGATGCGGGCACGAAGCGCATTCTGGGATTGGCCGAGGGAGCGACGGAAAATAGCGCCGTCGTCAAGAGTCTCTTGACAGACTTAATGGAGCGTGGATTCACGATTCCGGAAGGCCACGGGCTTTTGGCGGTGATTGACGGCGCGAAAGCCCTGGCCAAAGCCGTGCGCGCGGTGTTTGGCGACCGCGTCCACATCCAACGTTGTCAGGTCCACAAAACCCGGAATGTTTTAGACCTGTCCCCGAGTCCATGCAAGCGACTGTGCGGTCGCGACTGCGCAAAGCCTACCAAGAGGCGGATGCCGCCCAGACCCTCAAGGCGTTGCAGAAACTCGCGGAAGAACTGGAGCGGGACTACCCCCAAGCGGCCAACAGTCTACGTGAAGGTCTGGACGAAACGCTCACCGTCCATCGGTTCGCGTTGTCGGGCACGCTGCGGCGTGTCAGCTGGCCGACAGTAGGGGAATGGAGCTCCGTATCCCCGGAGTGCACGGACAGAGGGGAAGTAGCCACTTATACGGGCACTTTAACCGGCACAGTCACCCTCGACAGCGGAGCTACTTGCACGATTATTCCCACATCGACGAAGGCTACAACGGCCTAACAACGGACGCTAAATTGGAGGGAATCCCGTGGAAAGACCCAACTCATCGGACGACCACATCTTGATGGTGGCAGTCCCCGCCATGCTAAATTTGGCGTATTTCGTGCAACATGCGGCGGGCCTCACCTCTTATGCCGGATACCACACGGGAGCACAATACCACTGGCCGTATCATGAAAGCGGGTTTCGCGACGCCGCCGACACCGTAACGTTTATGGATGCCGCGTATCAGTGGCCGTGCTGGTGGGACGACCTGGTCAACGAACGCCATAACGTTGTCACGGGAAATCTCGAAATCCCCGACGAAGAATGGATGCACCGGGGGTTGCCATCGTCCCTAGATCCCTATCTGGCGCTTCGGAAAGCAGTGGCGATGGTATGGCCCACGTTCTGGGGATGGTGGTTGTATCCCTACGTGGGGGGGAAAATGGCCCTGGAATCGGCCGTCGTGAACCGTCAGCAACTAGTCTATAACAAATTACAAGAGATGGCTCCCGGACGCTGGCACTGGGATCTCGTTTTTTGTCCGATCGTCCAGGTAATGCGTTACCAGGCGCCTTACGGTTGGGGCGTTGTTCACCCCAACGATTTCTGGCGCCTTGACTGGATGACCCCGAAAACGTTCGCTTGAGGTTCTGGAAACACTACAACGAAGAGACTCTGAGACGGTCCGCGAACTGACAGTTCTTGGAATCAAAGCTGGAATGTCGAGCTACACGCCAAAAAATGAATAGAAACTGGTTAATGAAAATCTACGATGCCTAGGACAACCTCGAGTTGCACGTCTAGAGTTAATTCGCGATTTGCAACCAAGCTTGGTATTATGCGATATTACTTTATTCGATAATGTGCTTTATGACATCTTTCGGGATGCCGCCAAGACTTCCTCATTCCGACCCAAAGTGCTAATCATGGGCACAGATCCGGAAATAGGTCCTTTGATGGCTAAAATGGCACTGCCGTTTATTTTAAGATTACATTATCGATTTTACGTGACTGGTGTGGCTCAGGCCCGATCAATGGTTTTTAATAGTCCGGTTACAACTGCAATGGGTAGAGTGCAGGTTACTCGCGTTCCTCGCGGCGCCACTGGGGACCATTTAAGATGCCCACCCAATTCTTCCGCTCGCGCCCGCATAGTTAATATGCCCAAATGTTCATTGACAGAATGGGATTGTCATCCGTTGCCGTTATCTTCCATGTGTACCGCCAGCCGTTGGCCATCTTCAACCATTACCCGGATTTCGATTGAGCGCCTCTTCCACAATACGATAGGTGGCCAGTCGTGTAGTCGGTGGCAGCGGACTATCAATCAGTTGATCCCAGTGACTCACAGTGGCATCAATCCAAAGTTCGAGATTCAAGACAGAATGATAACGTCGAATCATGTGTTCGAGTGCCGGAGTGAGTCCAAGCCGGATGCAATTGGTGACTTAATTGTCTAATTTGCTGGTCGCGGACGATGTCGAGAAGATCCATGGTGTCGCGCAAAATTTCCGCTGTCTCTGCGGGCCGTGACGTCAGCCAATCTTGACATTACCGCAGTTGGTGCCATGCGACCAGAAGATAACCTTGCACTTTGCCGTGTAGTGGTCGGCGATGTTTTCCGCTTATGCTCATGAGGCCGCAGCCCTGGAACGCGTGTCCGACCTTGAACAACGTGTCCAGGCTCAAA
>JAKAAL010000884.1 GCA_021802375.1 Bacillota bacterium
TCCGATCTAGTGTGAAGACGGAGTTCAAAAAGTTCGGCGAGGTGCTGGAGAAAACTCAAAAAAAGCTCCAGGAAGCCAGCAACACCATCGATCATGCCGCCACCCGTTCCCGAGCGATCGAGCGCCGCTTGCGAAACGTCGAGGCCTTGCCCGACGACGCCGTATCCTCGCCATTGCTTGATGGCCCGGACGAAGTTCTGGCGGAATAATCCGCCCGCATTCCGACCGCCAGGGATGTCACCACGTTTAGTATTTCATGTCACATTACCAGGGGTCTCAAGAAGCTCGTACGCGGGCCCGTTTCCGTGTGCTCATACGCTGACTGCTGCCTAGGTGCGGATCACCCCCGATCCTCCAGGCGGGTCAAATGCAGCAACGTCCTTTACGTCACGTCGGGATCGGACCGTTCGACAAGGGACTCTAGGTTGGGGAACAACCACAATGCGCTGCATGCGGAAATCCCGGGGGGCTGATCGTCGTCGGATGTGGCAAGACGACCTTTAATGGGATAGACGAGTGAAGCCGCACATTTCGAGTTGCCAGTATCCTGCTCCCCAAGTCCCTGCAATGCCTGGCTGCGCCCCTTTCCCACCTTGCCTACGCCGATACGATGGCAGGAGGTCGCGGCCGCCTAGCCGCCGCGATAGGGAGCTATCATCGTTCGTACTTCTTAACGCTACCTTCATCAAACGTTCATCATCAGACCATCAAATCTTAATGGCCTCATGAAATAATGGCCTTAGCTTGCGGTACCAACCGTACCGATAGCGAATTACCGTGTCAGACTACGCTTTAGCGTCGTGGCAAACGGGGAGGTCATCATGCAGGCGCAAGAACTTTTGAAATCCCATCCTCAGGGCTACGCGGACGAATCTTGGCATGGCAATGGCGGTGCGGCGCTGCGCCAGTTGGTCTTTGGGGTTAACGACGGCCTCGTGGCCACGGTGGGCCTCGTGGCCGGCCTCATCTTTTCTGGCTCATCCAAAGGCATTGTGCTTGGGGGCACGTTAGCCGCGATCATCGCAGCAGTATCGTCTATGGCGCTCGGTTCCTATCTATCTACCCAAGCCGAGCGCGGCTATCAGCAAGCGCAAATGCAACGAGAAGCCCGAGAAATTGAGGAACATCCAGAGATCGAACTCAACGAAATGCGTGAGATCTATCAAGGATACGGCATGACGTCTTCAGAAATCGAGGTGTTTCTCACTCACTTTAAGCAAGACAAGCGGTTGTGGTTGAACCTGATGCTGCGCGATGAGTTGGGAATCACCCCCGAGTCCTTTGAAAGCCCCTGGAAGAACACCATCTCCATGGCGCTGGCCGTGTTAGGGGGATCCCTTCCTCCGCTTCTCCCCGTATTGTGGAGCGCTAGCCCTCGGGCCGCCTTTCCTTGGGTTCTGGCGTTTTCAGCAGTGACCGCGTTTGGTTTAGGGGCGGTAACCGCTTCAAGCGCTGGGCGCACGTGGTGGCGGGCGGGATGGTCCTTTCTCTTTGTGGCTGCCATCGCGACGGCCGTAGGCATGGGAGCCGGTCACTTAATCGCCCCGCTATTTGGTTAGACAATGTGGTTCATGAAAGGAGAGAACATGGCTTCGATTCGATTAAGAACGGTCAATAAGCAGTTTGGCGCTCGGCACATCTTGAAAGACATTAATTTGGACGTGGGCGACAGCGAATTTGTGGTGGTCGTGGGCCCCTCGGGATGCGGCAAATCCACGCTCCTAAGAATCGTGGCGGGCCTGGAGTCCCCCACCTCGGGTGAACTGTGGTTTGATGAGCGAGCAATGACCAAGGTGCCCGCCCATGCACGAAACATTGGCATGGTATTTCAAAATTACGCCCTTTATCCCCACATGACGGTGTTTGACAACCTAGCCTTTGGGATGGTGGCGCGCAAAGCCTCACGGCCAGACATCCAGCACAAAATCGCCGAAGTGGCCTCTCTCTTGGAAATTGAGTCTCTCCTTTCGAGCAAGCCTGGTGCATTATCGGGCGGTCAACGCCAACGGGTGGCCGTTGGCCGGGCATTAGTCCGAAATCCCTATGCCTTCTTAATGGACGAACCGCTCTCCAACCTCGACGCCCTTCTCCGAGAACGCATGCGCATTGAACTCCGTCGCTTGCACGATCGCTTGCAGATCCCCACGTTGTATGTCACCCACGATCAAACCGAGGCGATGACCATGGCCGATCGCATCGTGGTGATGCGTGATGGCGTCATCTTGCAAGTGGGGGAACCTGAAGTCGTCTATCATCGACCGGCAACCGCTTTCGTCGCTCAGTTTTTAGGATCGCCTCCGATGAACTTAATCCCAATCACCGTACGAAACGGCGACGCCATCCTCCATAACGCCGCTTCCACGCCGGTTCCCCTTCCCCCTGAGATTCGCCACGGGCTGGACGCCCCATCAGACGTGTCGATGGGATTTCGTCCAGAACGCCTCCATTTATCCAGTGCAAGCTCAGTTGGACTGAGCATCTCTGCCAAAGTGGAAACCGTAGAACCCTTAGGATCACGATACCACGTGCATGCCACCTGGCACGGCCTGCCCATCACCTGGGTCACGACCGAGGTCGGCATCGCGCGCTCGACCACGCTGAATCTCTCCATTCCCTGGGATGAGCTGCATTGGTTTGACCACGGCACGGGAAAGCGCCTGGAACCCCTGCGTGCCTCGGAGATGAGCCTTTCCTTGGAGATGGTCTAATGTATCGTCAGGCTCCGGCAGAACCCCTGGCTCTCGATCAGACTTCCCCCCGCCATCATCGATGGTGGCATGCTTGGGACCCTGCGGGCGTGCGCGAAGCGCTCGTCGGATATGGTCTTGTGCTGCCGAGTCTCTTGGTCTTCTTGGTATTCTACTACGCGCCCGCCATGTTCTTGCTGTACATCGCTTTCTTTCATTGGAATATCTTTTCCAGTGCCAGTACCTTTGTAGGCCAACGAAAAGTG
>JAKAAL010000885.1 GCA_021802375.1 Bacillota bacterium
ACGACGCCGACGTTGTGAATCACTGCGCCGACCATTTGGCTGGCGTCTTCGATGTGTGTAAGGTCCACGACTCCCATGTTTTGGTATTGAATGCCCTTGGCCTGCGGATTTTCGTCACTCATGTTGAGCATCTCCTTTGAAAAGCACTTTATGGCCGGGAGTCTCAGTGCCTCCGGCGGAATGTCTGGGCTTAAACTTTGGCAAGGCTTCACCAGGTATAACGGTTAACGGGTGAAAGTGTGCGTAGGCCGTTTAAACCCCCCGAGCCAGACCACGGGCACCATGATGACTCTTGTTCGCCGCCGGGTTGGCATAGCGCCTTTTCGGGTGGGAAAGGCTACCTTGCAGAGGAGGGCACCTGGTGGGACACGCTCAATATGTCTCAACGCTGGTGGCAGCGGTCGTGGCGGGTGGAGCTTTGCTCGCCGTGAAGTCTTATGGGCCTGGCGCTAACTTGGGCTCGCTGGGTTATTTCGTTGCCCCCCTCCCGCCCAAAGGACCACTCGGCCCATTTTCGACTCAAGACAATCACGGATATGAATCGGCCGATCAAATCAGCCCTGTGGTCCCGAAGTCGTATCACGCTAAACGCTCTCCCCATCTCTATGCGGTACAGTTTATCTCGGACAGCCCCAAGAATCTTGGCCGTGATGATTTGGCGATTCGCCTGGCCAGCGCCGGTCGGCCATGGCCTAAACGTTCTTTGATCTTTACCGCCCACGGCCTAGCCGGATATCCCGTGCGCTCCATGACAAAAAGCTCGGTGAAGGCGGAATTTGTGGCGCCGTTGTTTGACCGCCCCCCGTCGCCCTGGCAGGTCAAGGTGGACGACCTCAGACCCAGCCTGCCTCCTATCTCCGCCTATGACCGCCTCACGCTTCAAAGTCTTGACGCCTATCGTCGCCTTGCCGGGCCAGGGAGCCTCCAATACGACCCAGAGCTAGCGTTGGCGGCGAAGGCGCATGCGCGATATCTGGCGGAAAACGGGTACGATGCGCCGTCGTTTCACGATGAACAACGGGGGCGAAAAGACTATACGGGGGCCAAACCATGGGACCGGGACATGGCGTTTGGCTGGCCCAGCGAGCTCGCGGGAGAAGTTGGCATCGAATGGAACCAACGGATGGAGCCGCCCATCGTCATCCAAAATCTTATCGACACCGTATACCACCGCCTTGACCTCTTGTCTGATAATCTATATCGAGAGGGTCAAGGCACGTCGTTTGGCCGATCAGGGGCGATGGTCATGGATTTAGGGTTTGGCTACGCCAAAGATCTCCCCCGAACGGTGCGCTATCCCTACCCAGGACAAGTGGGAGTTCCGATATTTTGGACCGATTTGGAGTCGCCGGATCCCATGCCGGGAGGATTTGGAAAGGTTTATGGATACCCGATTACCATGGACATGCCCACGGCGGCCCGGATGCAGGGCGTTTCGTTTTCCCTGCTCGAGGGACAGCGACCGCTCCCGGCCCATGTCGACCGTCCCAACCACGGCGATATGGACGCCAATCAAGCGGCTTTAGTGCCCTATCTGCCTTTGCCGCCGGACACGGTATTGACGGTGAGGTTTTCCGCCGAGGTCATCTTTCAGGACGGCAAGGAGGCGGCCGTTCACCTTTCATGGCAATTTGCCACAGGAGGGGGAGCGGTGTCGGTCACCGCCATACCACAAGGCGGCCATCGGGTGCGGGTGGCGGTGGCCTCGACCGGCCAAGGCGTTGCCCTGGCTGGAGAGCGCGTCCGAATTTACCGCGGCCGCGCTATGGTGGCATCGGCGCGCACCAACCGTCAGGGCTGGGCGGAGCTCAGCTTGCCTCGGGGGACGGGTTGGTACCTGGCCAAGACGGCCACGGGCAATGCCATGGCGTTTAAGGAGGATAAGCGCTACGGATAAGTTCAAAACGGAAAAGGTTTCCATTCGAGTCGCTCACGAGGAGATCAGACTGGCCTACATCGCCCGAAGAGGGCAGGGCCGCGGGGTTATGTTCATCCACGGCATGGGCTCAAGCCGGATGGCGTTTTTACCCTTGCTCCAGCAATTTCCGACAAAACATCCGCTCTATGCCCTCGATCTGCCGGGATTTGGGGCGTCCAGCCTGCCCCGAGAACGCCAGGCTGTTGGCGATTACGTGGCGGCCGTGCTCGGCTTTATGGACGCCCTCGGTCTTCATCGCCCCATTTTAGTGGGCCATTCGTTTGGAGGAATGGTGGCCGCAGAAACGGCTATTTTAGAGCCAAAGAGGGTGTTTGGGGTGTTTTTGGTGGCCAGTGCCGGCTGGACGGCTCCGCGTAACGTGATGCAGCCGGGCCCTTCGGTATGTCTTAACCGTCTAGGCATTTGGATTACGGGCTCAGATTGGTTTGGCAAGCGGATGGTTAACCACTTAGGCATGGATGCCCGCATGCTGAGCGCGGCCGATCGGCGTCGGCTGCGCTATGGCTGGCGGCATGCCCATGAAATGGCGAGGATGGGTCGCTTTTATGAGAGCAAGGACATGGCCGGTCGGCTGCAACGTTCGAAGGTGCCTGCTATCGTCTTGGCGGGCTCCCGTGACCCTCTGTTTCCATTGGACGAGGTGAAGCGGGTGGTCGGTGACCGCTTTCGCTTGTGGGTGATGGAGGGAGTCGGACACCTACCCATCGACCAGAGACCCGAGGAATTTCGCGAACTTTTGCATCAAGCGCTCACTCAGTTGGAGAGCGTGGGTCGCCTGCGAAGTGAAGACCGGTGACTCGGGCAATGGTCGGATCCAGGGCACAGAGATCGTCTCGACGGAGATGATGCACGTCAGACACGCCGACCGTGCGCAGCGCCACCATCATCTCCTTGCGACAACTTTCGAGAAAGTTGTAGAGACCTTGGCTGGCTAGCTTGACGTCCAAGGGCAGTTTGGGTTGGGCGCGGTAAAAGACCAGGTCTGTGGGCGGGTATAGGGGGACCGCTTCGG
>JAKAAL010000886.1 GCA_021802375.1 Bacillota bacterium
ATGGTACAAGAAGTCACAAGTTCCCACGGGGTACGGTTTAAAACCTTACGTTGTCCCATTCGGGTTGATGGAGAAGTGCTGCACAACCAACGGGGAGCGCCCCGCTTAGGAGAACATACCGCACTATTAGAGCAGGAGTTTGCGTTACAACGAGAGTAAGCCATGATAGATGCTATATGTGGGGAGGTATGGATGATGAAAGTTGATGCGCATCAGCATTTTTGGAATTTGGACAAAGTCTCTTATCCCTGGTTAGGACCTCAACATGGTCCGATTTATCGGACATTTGAGGCCGCGGAGTTAGAACCCTGGGTTCGTCAGGCGGGGATCGATAGGACCGTGGTGGTGCAAGCAATGAATTCGGGTCAGGACACCGAATATCTGTTGCAGGTTGCCAAAGAGTATCCCTGGATTGGTGGGGTTGTAGGGTGGGTGCCTTTGGATCAACCGGAACTAGTTGGTAGACGTTTAGAAGAGTTGGTGAAAAATCCCGTGTTCAAGGGCGTTCGTCACTTGATTCATGAAGAGCCTGATCCTGATTGGGTGATTCGCGATGTCGTGATCGAGGGTCTTAAAGTCTTAGCAGCTTTTGGAGTTCCATTTGATGTGGTGGCGGTCTTTCCGAATCATTTGCAGCATGTCCCGACCTTGGCTGAAAAAATTCCGAATCTTAACATGGTCATTGATCATCTGGCGAAACCTCCAATTAAGGATCGTGCTATGGAGCCCTGGCGCACTCAGATTAAAGAGGCTGCTCAATATCCCCGGGTGTTTGCCAAGGTCTCGGGGTTGAACACTGCGGCTGATTGGCATACCTGGACCGCAGAGGACTTAAGACCGTATATTGACGCGGCGTTAGATGCGTTTGGGGCCGAACGTCTGATGTTTGGTAGCGACTGGCCGGTGGCGATTCAAGCAGGAGACTATCAGAAGGTGTGGGCCGAGACAATGCGCGTACTCGGGTCGTACAGTGTGGACGAACAAGATGCTATCGTGGGTAAGACGGCTCAGATATTCTATCACTTGAGTTAGGGGGAACGGCTATGGATGCTTATCGTGCGGATTGGCTGGACCTTTCCTACCAACCGATGTTGCCGCGCAACCGCGATATGGGAATTGGGATTGTCGGTGCCGGGGAAATTGTCCAAGCGGCCCACTTGCCAGCATATCGGATCGCGGGGTTTCGAGTGGTAGGCATATACGACGTGAATATAGAACGGGCTCAACGTGTGGCGAAGCAATTTTCGCTGGCGACCGTATTCGACTCATTGGATGCGCTGTTAGACCGTGATGACATTGACATTGTGGATATCGCGATTCCGTCGCAATACTTGCTCGGCGTGGTGGAACAGGTGGTGTCACGGCGAAAACATGTGCTTTGTCAAAAACCTTTAGCGGAAGCCTATGACACCGCGCGCCGCATTGTCACGGTATGCCGTGATGCGGGAGTCAAAGCGGCCATTAATCAACAGATGCGTTGGTCGCCCGGAATCCGCGCGAGTCATACCATAATCGGTCGCGGATGGCTTGGTAATCTTACGCAAGCGACGATTCAAGTGAACGTTTTGACACCTTGGGATAACTGGCCTTGGATGACGTCTTTGCCAGCAATGGAATTGTTGTACCACAGCATTCATTATATGGACGCTATTCGTTTGTTATATGGTATGCCGGAGTATATCTATGCTGATGCGGCAAAATTTCCTGGGCAAAAATGGGAAGCGCCGACTCGCACTCTAATCCATATAAAATTTCCCGGCGAATGCCGTGGGTTGATCCACGACAACCACAACAACATTGCGCCCGATGATGATTGGTACGCCACCTTCCGATTTGAGGGGACTCGTGGTGCAATTAAAGGAACCAACGGGGCATTATATAACTATCCGGTAGGGAAAGAGGATACCATCGTGTATTTATCAAAAGACATTGCAGGAGACACCTGGATTTCACCCCGATTGGAGGGACGCTGGTTTCCTCATGCGTTTATGGGCACCATGGGCGAATTAATGCGGGCCATCGAGGAAGACAGAGAACCGCAAAATAGCGTGGAAGACAATTTGAAAACTTTGCAGATGGTGTTTGCCGCCAAACGCTCTATTGATGAAAACCGGCCCGTGTGGCTGGGGGAGATTGGGGGTTGAGGCGAGGGTGAAGGGCAAAACAATGGAGATAAAACCGGTCACTCACGTCACCGTGACAGACCAGGTAATGGCCCAATTGGGGGATTTGATCTTAACCGGGCAATTGAAGCCTGGGGATAAATTACCCAATGAACGGACACTTTCCACCATGTTCGGCACCACGCGGGCGAGAATTCGAGAGGTGTTGCGTAGCCTCGTCTTAATTGGGTTGATTGAAACGCGCATGGGTGATGGTAGTTATGTGTCCGCAACGAATACCATTCCGCATGAAGCGATTGGGCTGATGTTTTTCCGTGAACGGTCCAAGTATGATGAACTGTATAAGGCAAGAAAGGTCCTGGAACCTCCTGTTTTTGTGTTGGCCGCGGAACTTATTACCCCGGCGCAAATTCAACGACTCGAAGACATTGTAGCCAATTGTGAACAATCCTTGGCTCATGGAGGACCACCGGAAGACTTTCTGGAGATGATTTCAGAGTATGACGCTATTATTGTCGACGCCACCGGTAACTCGATTCTCATTGCGTTAATGGCCATCTTTCGTAACATGTCGCACGACGCCTATCTGACCTTATTACGAGTTCCGGATGCTGCAAGGAATAGTATCAAGCATCGCAAAAAGATTGTGGAGGCGATCAAGAGCGGCAATCGGGATCGCGTCCGTAGAGCGGTTGTCGCCCATATGGAATCCGCCAAAAGTATCTATGGTTCCAAGGAGTCGGTTAAAACTTGAACAGGTTGGGCATAGTTTCGCCCGCCCGCTGGAACTATTGATGATATGGCAAAAACCAATGTTCATATAATG
>JAKAAL010000887.1 GCA_021802375.1 Bacillota bacterium
AATCCTTGGCCCATTGATCCACCCAGTCCGCATTCCACGTCTGGTCGGAGGTGTTCCCCGAGAGCATCGTCCCGGCGAGGAGGCACCCTTCGGCGTCCATCGTCACGCCCGCCATGATTTGTTTGAGTGTTTTTGCCATGCTTATTTGGCTATAAGTTACCAAAATTGCCTGTCCATCAATTGCTTGATATGATGACCACAATCGATCGAGCTAAGGCACGGCGATCGAACGGATTTCTTTATACCAAGGAGGAAATGAAGTGAGGAGAGCGTTAGGATAACGGTCCCCACTCTCCTCAAAAACATCTACATGGTTATGATAGGGCAATATACGCTGGAAACGACGGACGATCCGCATATTTTTCGTGCGGAGTATGGAACCTTTACCCGCGTGTCCGCATTGTGATGAGACATTAAGACCTTGGCGGTGGTGTCTGCGAATTTGCCGCCGATCGCACGGCGAGACGGACTATTTGTGGATCCGGATTTTATTCTGTGACACGTGTCAGCGTTCCCATCGTCAACTGCCGGATTGTCTCGTCCCCCATAAGCACTATGATGCAGTCAGCATCGAAGCGGGGCTCCAAGACGGTACCACGGCCGCCGTGGCGGCCGACGAATCCACGATTTACCGCTGGCATCACTGGTTCCGCGCCTGGTCGGTCTATGCCGTAGGCGTCTTCGTCGCCTTGCAACATCGGGGTGCTGCAACAGAGTCCGTGGAGCCGTCCCGGTCTCTGCCGCCCATACTCCGCTTATTGGGACGGTGGGTAGGAGACGCCTCGGGCTGGTTGGCCCGGGCCGTCCTCCCCATGGTACGCGGCCACTATTGGCAATGCTTTCCCGGATGAAACGGGTTTGCGTGTGCGTCCGACGGCAGGGAGTGTAGGCTGGCCTTGGATTGATTCCAAGGAGGTGGAAGTCTATGGCCCAGCCCTCAGATCCTCGAGCGGATCGGGCGATTGAACGGTTTCAACGGATTGCGCCTTTACTCGCAGTGGGGATGGACGCGGCACAAGCCCAGCAACTGAAAACCCAGATTTGTGCCCAGACGGGGTGGTCGGAGCGCACGCTCCGCCGCTACCTGGCCCGGTATCGAACCCACGGTTGGGAAGGGCTCAAGCCCCAACCCAAAGGGCCTCGGCGACAGGCGGACGTGCTATCCGAAGCCGTCTTAGAAGCCGCCATCGCGTTGCGGCGGGAGGTCCCTCGGCGTAGCGTGCATCAGCTCATTCAAATTTTAGAATGGGAAGGCCGGGTGGCGCCCGGACAACTGAAACGGAGTACGCTCCAAGCCCGGTTAGCCGAGCGCGGGTATAGTGCGCGGCAACTGCGGTGGCAACAGCAGTCGGGCGTCGGGGCGCGCCGGTTTCAACGGCGCCACCGCAATGCTCTATGGCAGAGCGACATCAAATATGGCCCGTATTTGCCCATCGGACCCAAAGGGGTCAAAAAGCAAGTCTATTTTATCGCATTTATCGATGATGCGACGCGGTTCGTGATCTATGCGGGATTTTATCCCACCATGGACCAAGTCATGGTGGAAGATGCCCTCCGGCAGGCGATTACGGCATACGGCCTTCCCGAAGCAGTCTATTTTGACAATGGGAGCCAGTATAAGACGCATCAGATGCGGCGGATCTGTACCCAACTGGGGATTCAGCTCTTGTTTGCGAAACCTTACGCCCCAGAAAGTAAGGGAAAAATCGAAAGATTCAATCAATCGCTCGATGGGTTTCTCGCCGAAGTCGCCCTCGAACATCCCCCCACGGTGGATCGTCTCAATGCGCTCCTGCAGACCTGGCTCAGTGAATGTTATCATACTCAGCCCCATACCGGGCTGGATCCGGTCCGTACCCCAGCGATGGCGTATCGTAGCGATCCCCAAGCGATTCGCTGGGCCGAGCCCGACCAGGTGGCCCGCGCATTTCACTCTGCGAAAACGGCCAAAGTCAACAAGGTGGGCTGCATCAGTTTTCAGGGCACCCCATACGAAGTGGGCCCCGCCTGGGCGGGGCAATCGGTGACGGTGGTGTATGATCCGAGCGATGTGAGCACGGTGACCATCGAAGTCCCCGGAGTCACGCCCTGGACGGCGCGCCCCTGGGTCATTGGAGAATATACCGGAAAGCGCTCCGCCAAACCGGTTCCCCACCCGCCGACTCCGGGTCATTCCCGCTTACTGGCCGCGGCCCAAAAACGGCAGGCCCAGCGCCAAGCGCGTCAGGGACCCGCCTTGGCCTATCGCCAAGTCTGGGCCGACAGCACAACGCCCTCGACGAAGGAGGATCCGCAGGATGATTGAAACATTCTATGGCATGCACCGCATGCCGTTTACCACGGAGGACGCGACGTCCCCGATCTTTCACACCCCGACAGGGGACGAAGTGCTGTCGCGCTTGCAGTATGTAGCGGACCATGCCGGATGGGCCGTGGTCACCGGCGAGTGTGGCGTGGGGAAAAGTACCGTGATTCGCCACTTCTGCCAGCACCTGGATCCGGCAACCTCCTGGGTCGGCTACCTGGCCGATTCGAAACTCACGCCGTGGACCCTCTATCCCGCGTTGTTAGCCCAATGGGGGTTTGAGCCCCGGCACTATGGGCTCGACGCCAAACGGGCCGTACATCGGGAATTGGCCCCAATGCGGCGCCGGGATCGGATGCGGCTCGTGGTCGTGATTGATGCGGCTCACCGTCTCGGCTACGACCTTCTCGACGCACTGCGCTACTTGCGCAATGAGGCCATGGATGACCACAGTCTGGTGGCGGTGGTCTTAGTCGGCCAACCCGAACTCCGGGATCGCTGACGCTGACAAGCCGTAACTATTCAGGTACCCCCTAGAGAAGGCGATTCAGCCATTTGACGGAATTTTGGTTCGAGGCATGTTGGGTCACGGAGATGGCCTGCGGCCATCTCCGTCATCTTGTCATATCGGTCGGAGGCC
>JAKAAL010000888.1 GCA_021802375.1 Bacillota bacterium
CAAAAGCACTTTGTCGGTCATTCTCAAACTGACATCTCGAGCGGACGTTCGGGCGGGCCTCAAATCCCGCGCAATTCCCAGCTGGTCCATGGCCAAGGCTTTGAACCCCCTATTAGACGCAGACGCGAACGAGTACGAATCTGGTGTCATGGCGGAAGCCATTGAGTATATTGGAAAGAATAGCCCCACGATCTTGGAAATGAGCGAGTGGGTTCGAGATCGCAAGGAACGACGGTCCAAACCGGAAGAACCCCCAAAAAAGCGGACGACGAGCAGCTTTCTCACCCGTGAGGTCAATCATTTCACCGACCTCCGCACGCGGCAATTACCGAAGCTCTCATCGGTTGAACGACAAGCTCTGCGAGAGCTCCTGCAGGAACAGATTCAATATTTGGAGACCCTGGATTCTCAAGACAATGCTTAGGAGGCTCGCCCATGGAGGATGTCAGCATTGAGACCGATTTCGCCAGAATTTCCGTCCAGTCCAAAAGCAAAGATGGTGAGCACACTCACATTTTTTTGATGGAGCATGCGCTACATATGCTCATGGCGGAATATCGGGAGCGGTATGGTCCTGATGCGGTCGATTACATTTTGATTCAGCTTCGCGGCTACCACGGCAAGAAGGACTGACGCTCTCCCATTCTCCGAAGCCCTCGTGTGGGGGGCTTCTTTTTTGTCCCTATAACGTTGCACAAAACTCTTTTTTGTAACATATTATAGACTAAATGCGTTAAAATCTAATTGTAGGAGACTACATTGCTGCATTTTTTATCACTGGTTCGAAAAGGAGAGGTTTTTAATGCGATGGACTGTCATTCGTCGTCATCCCAGCAATAATCAGCCCCCAGTAGATGGGGAGCAAGATGACGTGCAACCTACACGCTTTCACCGCTTCATCTTAAAATATGGGTCCGCGGTTCCGACTGTGTTTGTCGGTGCCCTAATGATGTCCCATGCCACGTATGCAGCATCTGGGGTTACTAATGTTACTCCGGTCAGTGTGTCTTCGAACATTACGACGGCCTTGACGTGGATTACAGGCATCCTTTCGACAGCACTCGGCGGTTACGCAGCCATCCATTTCTTCATGCACAGCGGTCGTTTGATGGCTGGTGCCCACAATCCTCAAAAGCGGCAATTGGCCATTGAGGGTTTTGGCTGGACCGGGTTCGCAGCCGTCATTGGATTTGGGATCACTATTGTGCTTGGCATTTTGGATGGCTTTGCGAAACATCTTTAGTCCGGAGGCGTCATCATGATCGTTGTAGGTTCAGGGGGAACACAGGTCCCGGTCATTCCGGGTCAATCGTTGTCGCAAACACTGACTCAGATACAGCAGCAGGCGCAGCAACAGGCCCTAAACATCGGAACCTTGCCTTCAGCGACCCAGCAAATCCTTGGGCAGACTGGCACAGCGCTAGTCGCCATAGCAACTGGACTCAGCATGATCGCGATGTTTATTGCGCTTTTTCGATTGATGGCCGGAGCGCATAACCCTCGTCGCCGGCAACAGAGCATGACTATGTTGGGAGATTCATCGTTAGTCCTGGTGCTTCTGTTCGGGATGACGACCGTTGTCGGCATTCTCGCGACGGTGTATCTGCATTTTATCAGCTAGGTTACAGGCCTTCACTTTTCGCTTCAAGTCCGACAGGAGGGGTGTTTACGCAAGCGTTTACGTTGATGGAACTGCGGCATGAGGAGAAACTTTTCGGCAACAAGCTATCCTTTCGTCAAGTTCTGTACCTGGGCGGTGGATTAGCTGGTATTGGAGCCGCGGTGGGGCTGGCTTACATCCTCAATAAAGCTCTCGACGCGTTCTCTGCCCCATCCATTGTCCACTACGTTATCTGGGGACTTGGCGGTGTCCTTGCACTCGTTCCCTTGATCGGCTCACTAATGTTGGCGTTTGTACCCGCGCTGGGTGTATGGCGCATTCCCGGCCCCAGCTTGCCGATGGATGATGACGGATTCAGTCCTCCGATTCGACTCGACCAATGGTGGGGCATGTACCATGCGCACAAAGCCCGTACTCCGATTTTGGCTTATCGGCGCACCCGCGCTTTGGCTGGTGAGGGTTTTACGTTCTTAGAGGACGCCTATTCGGCTTCAGCGCCGACGGCCAACCCGCAGCTACTATGGCAAGAGGAGGACGACACGCCATGATTATCATATTCATCGCCATGCTTCCCATGGCCGCCATGGGTTACGGTGTTTATCGAATGAGTCGAATAGCAGGTAAACAGGGCGTATTTGGCCTTGCAGATCGTGTTCATCGGGCGACCACGTCGCAGGAGTATCTGCTGGTTCAAACTGTCACCAATGGCGTGGTGGACCTCGGCAGCCATGAGTATCGCGCTATTGTGCGCGTGGAGCCCTTGAACTTTTGGCTTTTGAGTGCCGACGAACAGGATCGGATTCAAAACCAGTGGCGGTTGTTTTTAGACGCCCAACGAGATCCTTTCACACTTTTTTCGTTGGCACGGCGGGTCGATGTCGTAGAGCCGTTACAAGACTGGGTGACGCCCATGCCACGATCCGATAAAACACCATCCCAAGCACCTCCACTGACTCCCGCATTGCAATCCTATTACGAGATGGTAGCCGCGGATGTCGCCCAACACGTGGATGCCGTAGGTCTTTTAACCCATACCTATTATCTCGTGCTTCATTGGCGACCTACACAGAAGATGATGAGCCGCATGAACGATTTCCGGGAGGCGGCTACCAAGTCACTGACTTTGCGGCAACAGGAAGTAGTCGCCTATTTAGGCCGTATGGGACTCAAAACCTCTCCGTTGTCTACGACAGAGAGCTTGCAACTGCTCTATGACGTGTACAACCGCGACCGCGCCCGGACAACCCAGGTGAAAGACTTGGCCGCCAGTGGGGTCTCTACGCTGTATACCACCGCCCCCCGTCATGCCGCGCCGGAA
>JAKAAL010000889.1 GCA_021802375.1 Bacillota bacterium
ACTTTAGTCCTTCAGCAAAGTGGCGGGAGGATCCCGACGAAGAATGGTGGCGCGCCATGATCGAGTTCGAGGGGCAGCGTTTCGCCCAATTTGACTTTACCAGCCTAAGTTATGGCTCTCCCCTGCGATGGGAAAGAAGCACGCGCTTTTATGGCCAAAAAGGCATGGCGCGAGGCGATGAACTGACCTTGATGAATGAGCACGGCACCAAGTGTCGTCCCATCCGTATCGAGCGTCGCATCCACAACGTCGGCGGAATGGAAGTTCTCGATGCCCTGGTGGCCCATGCCGAACGTCCGCTGGCGGAGTGGCAAAACCCCTTTCATCAATTTTACTTAGATGACGAAGCCATCGCCGTCGCCAGTTGCCTTCGCAGTTTGAGCCAGGCCCTTAGCCACGGCGTTCCTCTGGAATATGGGCTCGCCCAGGCCAGGGTGGACCAATTCCTCACGGAAGGAATGCGCCGTTCGGCGGCTAACGGAGGAGAAAAGGTCCTGCTTTAAGCCATCGGCGCTCATCGTGCTGGGGCCGTCACCGCCCTAAGGGAACCCTGATGACGGCGAACAAGGCCGAGACGTACCCCAGGCTCGGTTATGCGTCAGGCCTCGATTCGGCGGAGGATTCCTCCGTCCGGGTGGCATCGATAGGGGCTACGGCGGGACTCGCGTCCACCGGGGTCAGGGTCTGCATGCGCCGTCTATGGTCGCGCCACACCCCTACCACACCAATCACCACTCCCGCTAGCACAGCCAGCAGCACAATCAGCGCTAGCGGCACGTGAGGCAATACCCAAAAATACAGGTGAATTTGGATTGGACGTTGATTTTGCAAGGCAACCACGACTACCAAAATGATGGAGACGAGTGCGCCGACTAAGCGAATCGCGCTTTTCGACAAGATCTCCCTCCTCTTTTATGGGCAGTCCAGCTATCAGAACGTCGTTCCCTGTAAGTCTCTCATTTGAACGCACTTTGAGCAATAGCCAAGAGAAAGTGCCTCCGCGGGGCCATGTCGGCCCACTTCGAAGCCTTGTACGCCTTGGGGAAATGCCGTGATCAGCACGAGGTGACGAACGGACGGTTTGGCTGGTCCCCCGCCGCCTCCACCATGGCCGACGGGCGCTCGAGAGGCAACCATGCGGCCAACTCCGATCCGGGCAGGTCCTGGTGATTGATCAAATGCCACTGACCCCCCATCTGCGAGACACGCGCGGCCAAAGTGCTCAATCCCAGTCCTCGTTGCAGGCGATCGGGATTAAACCCCTCTCCATCATCGTGAATCGCAACCCCGATGCCCGCGGCCTCATCCCAGATGGCCACCGACACGGTCTGGGCGTGGCCATGACGGACGGCGTTGGCGATGCCCTCCTCGACCACGCGATATAGGGCTAGGCAGACTTCCTGAGGAATTTGGTTATGCATGGGAGCATCGGCCGCCGCCACCGAGGGGGATACCTCGAGGTGAATCTCCACCGCAGCCTTCCACGAACGAATCAGGCTCAAGAGGGCAGCACGCAGTCCTACACTAATCAAACCGGG
This sequence comes from Bacillota bacterium, assembly GCA_021802375.1. The sequence goes on from JAKAAL010000889.1 coordinate 1,539, forward strand.
ATGGAGGCGATGGCTTAACATGCGAATATCGTGCTCGCGCACCTCTTCCAGCATGCTAAAGACTTGCTGGAGTTCTATCGCCATGGCCGGATCGACGCCTTCCAAATTTTGGGCGCAAGAACGCACCCGTTCGGCCGCGACCAAAAGCGTCGTTTGCACGTGCCCATGCAAGATTTCAGCAATCTCTTGGCGAACGCGATCGGCTGCCTGCATCAGACCAGCCTCGGTAATGGGATCGACGGCCAAGTCCGTCGACTCCCAGCGCGTGCTAACTTGTCCGCCGAACTGTCGCGCCAATTTTTGGCGCTGGGCGTCAAAGGGCTCCCCGTCAAACCAAGTCAGCAGACCGGCCACGCGTCCGTTGATAACCACGGGAGCCGCTACCCCGTAGCGAAGATATTTTTGTTGCCAGGCTTGGAAGGTCACCGTCGTGGGGATAATCCCCGCGGACAGGGCAAACCAGGGCGCCGCCACCACTTGCCGCTGCTCAAACACTTTGGCCATGACGGGATTGACTTGGGGGTGAAATGGCAGCCGCCTCCAGTCGACGCCGCCCGCCATCGACCATTCGGCCAACAGTCGTCGCATGCGCGAGGGGTTTGCCGACACGGTCTGAACCGAGGTAAGGACGCCTGCCGAACGGTCCCAGAGCGACCAGCGCACCCATTCGGCATGCATGCGATGCAGGGTCAACGCCAGCCATTGGCGTTCGATCACCAGACGACCCTTTCCTGGGTTGCTGGCATCGGATTGCGGCAACATCTCGGTTCCCTCCCTTGCGTGCCTCGCTGGGGTAAAGCTTATGAGGCTAAAATTACCGATCAAGTCCCCATAGCCGTATCCTGCCGCCCTTGATCCCGCTCTTGAGTGATTCATTTCACGCAAATAAGCGGGTGCTTGACACATTGGCCACCAAGCCCGTAAGAATTCCGAAATCATTTCCGATTTTATCTAACACCTTCAGACCTGCTCGCGTAAATGCGAGTAATGCTCGCATTGAGGGACCGTCGGTTAGAGCGCCTTCGCGAGGAAAGACCGCTCAGAGCTTTTTGCCGTAGGCGATAGCTCTCTCGCCCGTTTGGTGACCCTCTTTTAAGAGGTGCGCAAGTCGGCCGATCTCTCTTTCTACGATCTCTCTTTCTACATTAAGATCAAGCGAGGCGAGATCTACCCTCAACCGGTATTTTGTCCATTCTTCGATCGCGTCGCCAAGGATTTACAACAATGGCGAAAATTCGACAAAATAACCCTTGACACGACTCATTCTTTGATCTAATGATTACACGAAAGTGGTTCGTCATCCATTTAATAGATATAAGGAACCGATGAAACTTTCCGCGTAATCGGACGCTTGCGGAGAGTTGAGGTCGTAGCGTGCCCCCCCCCTTGGCTTGTTGTG
>JAKAAL010000890.1 GCA_021802375.1 Bacillota bacterium
CGTCCACCGCCAAGGGACGGATCCAACCTCGCACCTGGTCCGCGCTCAGCACAGCCGCTAAAGCCGAATCAGATTCACTGAGGCCAATATCGGCCACCACTAGATCCCCGCGATGCGACGTGCCAGGGTAGCACCAATGTCCCCACTTGGAACCGCCAAAGGTAATAGTTGCCTTTGCCCGCACCGCGCTACCGTCGATCTGACCCGTGTCGGCGTCCACGCCGGAGGGGATATCCAGCGCATAGCACGGTCGACCGCTGTCGTTGATCGTATCGATGGCGAGTCTGGCCCAAGGCCTTAAGGGGGCTTGAATTCCCGTGCCTAATATGGCATCGATGACCACGGTGGCCCGAGACAGCGCCAGACCAAACTCTTCAGGGTCGGTGATGTGTACCCCGTACGCTCTGGCGGCATCCAACAGTCGGCTCGCCCCGTCAAAGTGGGGCACGCCCCGGAACAAGACTACCTCGACGGGGAGAAAGCGCGCTAGATATCTGGCCGCCACCAGCCCGTCTCCGCCATTTCGCCCTGAGCCCACAGCCACCACGACGCGATCCGCTCCCTGATCAAGCCGCGTAGAGAGGTATTGGGCCGCCTTCGCCCCGGCTACCTCCATTAACCAGGATGGGCAAACCATGCGCCGCTCGGCATCGTCATCCAAGGCGCGGGATTCTTTTGCGGTAAGGACTCGTATCACTGCCTGCATAGCACCCAAGCTTTCTCCTATACTCGTTTATACTCGTTCGAAAACAATTCCCCACGTTACCGGACCCGGCTCAAACACCTCTTTGGTGCGAAACGGCCCGGACTGCGAGACCAGCTTCTCTGCCTTACTGCGAGGCCATCGCTCTTCTTGGTGTGGTCCCCACTCAGAGGCGCCTGGAAGCCAATCTGCCACGACAAATAGTCCGCCGTGCTTCAACACCCTAGCCATTTCCGCTACCGATTGGTCTAAGTTGGGTAGTTCGTGAAACAGCGCATGCCAAAGCACCCGATCCAACGACCGGTCGGCCAGCGCTACCCTAGCCGCCGTCCCATCTTGCACGATAATGTTATGCACCTTGGCACTTTGCACGCGGCGCTTTAATTCTTCGCGTGCAGCCGGACTCGGATCGACGGCAAAGACCCGGCCCTCGCGTCGGACGGCGATGGATATCGGGAACGCAAAATATCCTAAACCTGCCCCGATATCAGCCACGTGCATGCCTTGGTCCAGATCCAAGGCGGCCAAAATTGGAGCGTGTGGCATTAACGCCAAGCGCTCGGGATGGTCCAGGCGCTTGAGCCGCTCTAAATCAGTCCAGTGGCCTAATCCGTGTTCATGTTCCGTACTGACCACCTCCAAATCACTGCTCGTGTCTAAGTATACTGCCCGATGCACGCCCCATAAAGCTTTCTTCTTTAGGTGGTAATTTGGTTCTCAGAAAAACCCTCCACGCTCCTTGCTTTGACGTGAAAGCGGGGCACTTGCTGAAGCAGTTGGTCTTTTCGGTAAAAGGCAAAGTCTTTGCCTAGGGGAAACACCACTTTTTGGTCCCAGGTGGCCGAAGCATAGATGCCAGAAATAATCTCCATCGTGCGTCTGCCGGCGTCTCCATCCACTAAGGGAGGCCTTCTTTGTTCGATCGCCGTCAAAACGTCATCAATTTGTCCCGTGTGGTGCTCATACATCAGTGGAGGGCAGCTCTGAAAGAACGCCTGAATCTCCCTAGCGAGCTCGGCATTGGTTTCAGGGAATCCATTGGGTTTAGCCTTTTCTGCCTTAACTTGCCAGGGGAAGCCTACCGCGGCACGCGTCCCTTGAAAGAGCATTTTTTGTTCTTGGCCGTGATGCAGCACCGAACTGGTCAGTTGCCCCAGCGCCCCGCCTTCAAAACCCAATACGGCTATCGAGACGTCCTCCACTTCGGCGTTGTCGTGCGCTACATTAGCCATTTGGGCGCTGATCGAACGGACGGGTCCCATCATCCAACGTAAGGCATCGATGTGGTGAACCGCGTGGTTCAGGGTCACGCCACCCCCTTCGCTCTCCCATCGCCCGCGCCACCACAGATCATAGTACTGGGGGCCCCGCCACCAGTACGATTCCACGGCGACGTGGACGATGGGGCCGATCAACTGACTCTCCAGGACCCGCTTTAAATTCATCATGGGTGTGCGAAAGCGGTTCTGTGCCACCACCGAAAGCACCCGCTCCGCTTGCCTGGCGGCCAGAATCATGGCGTCGCATTCCTCTAGCGACGCCGCCATGGGTTTTTCCACCAGAACATGCTTACCCGCTCTAAGACAGGCGACGGCAATTTCGGCATGCGTTCCTGGGGGGGTGGCAATGGAAACCAAGTCAATCTTATCGTCGTCTAAGATCTTGCGGTAATCCTGGTAGATGGGCACCGAGATCTTGAGCAACTCGGCCTTTTCCTGAGCCCGAAGGGGCACGATATCGATTAACGCGCGGATCTCTGCTCGGTCGGGAAAGGCGAGATAAGCCTTTAAGTGTTGGGGCGAAATGGCTCCCGTACCTACCATGGCTACACCAATCATGATTTCTACCTTCTTTCACCAAATGAGACCATTTAGCCAGACGGTTAGACTTCGCCTGGAGGCGGTACCATCACTTGCTCGATGGCCGACCGTGCCAGATTAAGCTCTACCACCTTGTCTAAGCCTAAGCCGGGCAATTGAAGATACCGCTCCGCTGCCTCAAACAAGACTCGAAGAGGCATCAATCCGATAAGTTCATGGCGAACGACACGGACGTTACGGCGCCCTGCCTCAGCTCGCACCCGCTCGAGAGCCTCCGCCAGCGTGGTGGTGGGATAGTCGACTAAATTCATCGAGACTTGGACTGCCCGTTGCCGCGCAAGATAAAGGCCGAGGGCTTTGATGCCCACCAAACCTCCACTGGATTGTCGGACACTCTGCGCTATCGCGCGA
>JAKAAL010000891.1 GCA_021802375.1 Bacillota bacterium
TTCCGATCTTAACGACGGGCCTGGGTCGTTGACACCTACCACCCCAAAGTCCAGTGCCCCAATGGCGCGCATCGCACGAGCTAGGTTTTTAGTGAACACATAAGCTACCAGTCCATATGGGGTGCCGTTGGCACGTTCATACACTTCATCTTCGGTATCAAAGGTAAACAGCGGTGCAACGGGCCCAAAGGTCTCCTCGTGCGCCAATGTCATCGTTTCGCTCGCATTGCTCAAGATAGTCGGCGTATAGAAGTATCCAGCCCCAGGAATTGCTTTTCCCCCGCACTCGATGGTTGCCCCTTTGGCGGTGGCATCGGCCACATGATGGGACACTTTATCGATTGCCTGCTGGTTAATAAGCGGGCCCATTTGCACGTTTTGGCGCGTCCCGTCGCCGACTTGCAACGCGTTGACCGCTTGGTGTAATCGCTCCCGCAGTTGTGAAAGCACATTACGCTGAACATAAATCCGGTTCGTCGCCAAACAAACTTGCCCTGCGTTGCGGAATTTGCACCGTATGATCCCTTGGACGGCGTCATCGATAGAGGCGTCATCAAATATGATGACAGGTGCGTTCCCCCCCAATTCCAGCGAAACCGAAGTAATGTTGTCGGCGGCGTTGTGCAAAATGGTTCGACCAATCTCGGTGGAGCCGGTAAAAGATACCTTGCGGACTCGAGGATCCGCAACCAAATTGGTGCCTATTAGTTGAGGATCTCCGGTGACAAAGTTCACTACGCCTTTTGGCAAGTTAACCGCGTGGATAATCTCGATAAGTTTGCTGGCAATCAGAGGGGTTTCTTCGGCTGGTTTTACAATCACCGAACACCCGGCAGCTAATGCCGGCGCCATTTTTCGACAAATTGTGGAAAATGGGTAATTCCACGGTGTAATTAGCGCAGACACCCCTATAGGCGATCTTGTAGTCCAAATCGAGCGCGACGGCGATGGCGACGGCATCGTGGTGCCGTATGTGCGTAACGCCTCAGCTGCATAGAAATCGAAAAAATCGGCACCTGTTCCAATCTCCGAACGTGCCTCACCAATCGCCTTTCCTTCTTCTTGGGTCAGCAGCAGAGCTAATTCATCCTGGTGGTCTCTAATCAAACTCGCGACCCGTTTAAGAGCTCGGGCACGTTCGTTAGCCAGTGTCTTGCCCCAAATCGAAGATCCTTTCTCGGCGGACCCAATAATGCGGTCCAAATCCTTTAGGCTGGCACTCACTGCAGTGCCAATCACTTGGTTGGTCGCGGGATTTTCGACCGTAAATCGTTGCATTTCGACGCCGTCTAGCCACTGCCCTTCGTAATAGAGTTGCGCATCCACGGTAAAGTCGCCCCCTTTCAACGGAATACTGTTTCCCCCATTTCCGCCCGCACTGCAACCGTTTGACTCTGTCACATCAAATGTTGAAGCAGTTGGACGCCACAAAAGTGCTTTACAATATCATGCCCCCGCCCACATTAATCACCTCCCCGGTAACATATGCGGCATCTTCTGAAGCCAAGAAGGCTACCACCCGGCCAACATCCTCTGGCGTTCCGATCCGTCCCATGGGGATTTTCTCCATCATTGCCTCAAATGCGTCGGGGGGCATGCGTCGAGTCATGGGCGTATCAATAAATCCCGGGCAAATGGCATTGACTGTAATGTGGAGCCGGGCCAATTCCCGCGCCGCCGTTTTGGTGAGGCCAATCACCCCCGCTTTGGCTGCTGCGTAATTCGCCTGGCCCACATTCCCGAGCCAACTCGCCGATGATATATTAATGATGCGGCCGGCTTGGCGTGCCCTCATATAGGGAATGACCTGGCGCATGCAATTAAACTGGCCCTTAAGGTTTACCGCCACTACCGCGTCCCAGTCCTCTTCGTTCATTTTATGGATCATATGATCGCGGTTTATGCCGGCATTGTTGACCAGCACGGCAATCGGACCCCAGGTCTTTTCAATCCGCTCCACGACCACCTGAACGGCAGCAAAATCGGCCACATCCAACACTTCTGTATGGCTATCTGGGAGAGCTTGACCGGCCTCTTCCAAGGCTGATTTGTCAAGGTCGCATAATACCACCGAAAATCCCCGATGGGCTAAGACCTGACTGATACCAAAACCGATGCCGCGTTGGGCTCCGGTCACCATCGCCACTGAACGCATTGTAGAGTTCCCCCCCGTTGCTATCGTTGGTAGTTCTCAAAGATGGCCGCAATTCCCTGGCCCCCGCCAATACACATCGTGACCATGCCATAGCGCCCCCGACGCCGCGCCAGTTCATGCAATGCTTTTACCGTTAAAATGGCGCCGGTGGCTCCGATAGGGTGGCCTAAGGCAATGGCGCCTCCGTTAACATTGGTTTTTTCCCAATCCAAGTGCGCATCACGCACCACCGCCACCGATTGGGCGGCAAATGCCTCGTTCAATTCCACGATATCGAGATCATCCACAGTCAATCCGGCTTTCTGGAGGGCCTTTTCGATGGCAAACACCGGCGCATAACCCATCACCTCAGGTTCAATGCCCGCCACCGCATAGCTCACAATCCGGGCTCGTGGATGACGTCCTTGACGCTCCGCGTCTCCGGCCCGCATCAAGACCACTGCGGCCGCCCCATCATTGATGCCTGAGGAATTGCCCGCGGTGACCGTTCCCCCTTCGGCAAACGCCGGCCTCAATTGCGCCAGTTGTTCAGGGGAAGTATTGCGCGGATGTTCATCGGTATCAAAAATGCGAGATTTGCGTCCGTCGCGCACCGTCACCGATAGGATCTGGTCCCGAAACCGCCCGGCGGCAATGGCTTCACGCGCCCGAACCTGGGAATCCCAAGCCATCTGGTCCTGGGCTTCCCGAGAGACATGATAGCGCTCGGCCACTTTTTCAGCCGTTATTCCCATCGGATAATGCCCGAAGGGATCGGTCACCGCACTGAGGACACCA
>JAKAAL010000892.1 GCA_021802375.1 Bacillota bacterium
GACAGAGGGGTTCGGTGGAGGCTATGGCCAATCGCTTTACGGTCCAAGCGCGGAGCTTACCGGGCCTCCCCCGTATATCATTATGAACGCAGGGCAGACCGTACAATTAACGATCTATAACGAAGCGCTCACGGCAAGTACCAGTGTGACGTTTACTCTACCGCCGATTCGGCCGAGTGGGATACCCGCCGTGATTCCAAATGCCGCTGGGAGTCGACCCAGTGGTCCGACTTGGACGGTGACTGGCGCTCATGTCTGGACCGCTTCCATGGGCGGAGCCTCGATTGCGGTCCCGTTCGATACCACGATGAATCCGCTAGCGTTGAAGACTTTGACGCAATTCGCGGCCGTCTGGAACGGATTCGACCACGGCCCTCCACCCGGCCTAACTCCCAGTGTAGCCATGGCCTTAAGCCGCGCCGTCACGACCGATTTAGGAACCTTGGGATCGTGGGAAACAACGCTTGGGGGCGTCCTTGATCAAGCGCAAGCCGAGATCCAATCGCTCAGCACCGCGCACACTCAACTCACTGCATCGCAAGCCACCGTACAGAGTGTTAACCTTCAGACGGTCACGCAAAGCATCGCACGATCCCAATTGTTGAGCCACACCAGTCTGCAAACTCTCGCGAACATCGAAGCGCTTCAGCGGTCCACGTCCACGCTATGGGGGCATCTCACTCAAGGCGGATGAACGCGTTTGCAGGAACATCCGAGAAAGAGTAGACAATCCCTAGACAAACATGCGACAATGAGCCAGATCTTTCGATAAAGGAGGCTCATGCATGGCAACTGCACGAAAAAAGAAGGCGAAACCGCCTGTAGCGAGTTCAGAACCCGTAACAGTCGAAACCGAAGCAGATGTGTTGCGTACATTAGTGCAAGGGGATGCACCCGAACCCCCAGCCCCTGCGGAACCGATACCCGTGGATGATCCCTGGGCGTTGGAAACCATGGAGATTTTACTGAAATCCCTCGATCGGCGTGGGGACAACGTTCGGAAGCAAATGGACCCTGGTGATTTGGAAGCGCTTCGTTATAGATCGTTAATTGTACGGTCTGCCCTGCGTTCATAATGATATACGGGGGAGGCCCGGTAAGGCTTCCGTGAATCGTTTGGCCATAGCCTCCGCCAAACCCATCCGTCTGAATGACCGTGGAGGACCATTGTTGCTGAAAGGCTTGGGTTAAATAGCTGGCTCCGCCATGCACATCGATATTATTCGGATTGACTTCGTCAACGAAATAGTATTGCGGCACTCGAATATCAATGGTGCCATTCGGGAATGGTGCAAGCGTAGAAGGTTGGGGGAAATTCATTCCTAGAATGGTCATGCGTAAACGCATATTTTCTAAAGGAAAACTAGTGCCTTGATCGAGAGTATCTGCCATAGCCGCTTGATCGTAATGATCGAGCGTAATCGCAGTGATCGTGGGCGCGGTTGACCCCATCCGCGTTTCGGTAAAACTGGGCGCAAAGACAGCTTGGCCGTTGACGGTCGCGGCCGTGGTCAACGCGGTCATTTGTTGTAACAGTGTCGTGACTTGAGCCGACAGGCTGTGCCGATCGGCGGGGCTTTCCGTAGTGCTGGACGCTTGGATGGCCAGGGTATGGAGTTGATCCAAGATGGTTCCCAGCGACTGATACGTTCCCATGACGGTGTTCAGTGCATCAACGGTTTGCTGAGTGTTTTGCAGTTGCGCGGTCCACATGCCCAGTTGGCCGCCGAGCAGAGTAGCCATCGTGGTGTCTGCGGGATTGTCGGCGGGCGAGGGATCTGCTTGGCCTGTAGCGAGTTGGGCATCCAGCGTTTGCAGTTGGGTGCTGTTGGTATTCCAGGCTTGCTCGGTCAAGAGAGCCGAAAGATTCGTATCGATATACATCCCGAAATGTCTCCTTTCCTTGGGCACGGGGTCAGTATTCCTGCTCTGTTGACTTGACAATAAGCTACTCACTTTGTTCTTGAGCCACGGGGTCTGTGCAACATGCAACGTCAACCGCAAGTGGCTTTGGGTGGAAGCCCCTGGCCGGAAACACGGGAAGGATGGCTATGATGAATCCGCTTCGTTCGAGGAGCATGGGCGTGATGAAACCCTTCTGTTCAACTGACATCTGCCGTGAGAGTCCTTGCCCGGTGTATTTGTATTGGATGCAAGCACCGTCGCGGTTGCCTGAAGCAGGCGACAGGACGGCGAGAGGATTGGACTAAACACGGTGGGTGGCTCACTTCCTGGAAAGGGAGTGAGCCACCCACACGGTCAGGTCTAACCTTTGTTGCTTCATTGGCAAGGTTAGTGCTTATGATCGTAGCTTTCAACAGGAAAGACCGCCCTTGATCGCCCTCGGGTAGCGGTCTTTCTAGAGTATAAGTGTTACCTAAGAGCCGCCCTGGTGGGCATCAAACCCGGAAGCCCAAGAAGAATGATATCTTGGAGGTGATACCCCTGGGGCCCCCGTTGTGCGTAGGATATCATAAGGGAAACCGAGTTGGCAAGCCTCTGCTTGAATGCTTAGGCCGTCATTTGGATCTCCCCCTGATGGCCCGTCCCTGATTCGTAAGCTTCACACTCTGATCTTTTGAGGCACATTCGATTCCGATAATCGAATAAACGATTAAAGGGTTCGGTCAAAAAGTGTTTTGGTGCTAGATCACACAAGAGTGCTAGGCCTTTCCCGTACCGAACGATCCGTTCCCAGATTTCTGCCAACCGGGTTTTGCATCGGAAGAGGATGGGGAGAATGCCACTTCAGTAGCCCCCATCGATCGTATCGTTGGTGACGCCTGAACGACCGGGGTGGTTGACTAGACAGGTTCCAGGCAGGGCATCGTGCTCCGCGCTGTCTTGCATCGCTTTCATGACCATGCGGTCGCGCAAGGCGTCCAACTTCCATTTAAAATGCAGGGATCCATTGAACTCAACGCCCG
>JAKAAL010000893.1 GCA_021802375.1 Bacillota bacterium
ATCTCGTGAACCCAAAACGCTCGCCGTGAACCACAAGAATTGGCCCTCAATCCACGTTTTCAGCTAAGAATGAGGCATTTTCCCACAAGAATGAGCCTTCAATCCACACCGCAAAAACCCCGTATCCCATACCCCACAACGCGTTCAGCGATTTTCGCCTCTCTTTTTCCGCAAAAAAATCTGCGCCGCCGCAAAAAAAGTGGGCAAAAGTGGCAGTTTACGCCTTTTTCCCGAACAATGGAGGAATCTCCCTTTCGAACATTCTTCCTTCCCTGTAATGAAAACCTACCGAGCCGCTCTTTGCCTTCTGTCGAGAGCCTGGGGTAGGGGGGTTAGTGTTCGGAGTCCAAAGGATGAGACGTTTTGGTGGGTTGGTCAGCGCAAAAGAATTGGTAATTTTCTCCGGTAGTTTATGGTTGCGCTTCCAGATAATCCCTTTGTTTTTTCGTGAGAAAGTGAAAATGGCGTCACGAAAGGCGGTAAAAATCGCTGTATGCCTTGCTCTGTCTGCGTTTGCTGGTTTTTGCGGTGTGGATTGAAGGCCAATTCTTAGGCCAAAATGGGCAATTCTTAGCTCAAAACGTGGATTGAGGGCCAATTCTTAACTGGAAATCTGGTTCATCAGGGGTAGTTTTGCGGTTTTTAGTGGTTGCGGTGTCTTTGGTCGAACATTTTCGAGATGTCAGATTTGCCCATTTATGGTAACTGCTTATGTTGGTGACACACTGCTGCAGATGGAGTTTTCATTAAACACCAACGCCCACAAAAAAGACCCCTGCTCTCGTACTCGCAGGAGTCTCTGTTGCGGCTTTTTATCTAAAACGGCATATCCAGACTCTTGATGCCCAACCATTCGGCGATACTCTGATACTCTACTGCCGGACTGGGCCGATACTGGGTGTCCAAGATGCCGGGTGCCCAGCTGACTCCCTGGATCTGCCTAGGTTTGCCCTGCGGCCGCATGGCGATGATTTCGGTCGGTTGCTGTCCTGTGCCCTGTGCCTCCCACGCTGCCGACTGTTTGAGTCGTTCAATCACTTCCGCGAGCCTTGGTACCTTCATCCCGAGCAGTTCCCCAAAGATTTTCATCCCCGCCATCAGCGCGTCTTGGTCCACTGCCCCGCCCGCATCCAGCCACAGAAAGCCCTCGCTTATGATGGCGCTCACGATGTCGTTCTGTTCTCTCCACGATTGTAGGCTATTCCTGGTGTGTCGCCGCTCGAACTCTCCTCTTGCTTTCAGTCTCCCGTATGCCTCGACAAAAAGTTTCAACCAATAGCTGAGAGCATCTTGTTCCACCAGTGCCTGTTCTATCGCCGGATTTTTTGCAAACACGTGCGGAAACTCGACGATGAGCGGCCGCCTGAAAAACCCGTTCGTAAAATCCGTAATGCGCGGTAACTGGTTTAAGCTGAAAATCAGCTTAACTTTCGGTACTGCCGCGTACGCCATTTTGAATTTCGCTTCCATGCTAATCGCGTCGCCGCCCGTGAACTGTTTCAGCTTAGATGAATCCTTGAGTATGCCAGCGGACTCATCGCCCACAATGTTCACCGCCGCGTCGACCGAGTTTGCTGCCGAAAACTTGTTACTTGCCAGATCGCTCAGGCTCACCGCCGATACAGCTTCTCCCACCAGTGCCCGGAGTACGTTTTGGATGAGGCCCTTTCCGTTGCTCCCTTGGCCAAGTTGAAACAGATAACTCTGAAGGCTCATATCCCAACGCGACAGAATCAATCCCAAGAACTCCAACATCATCTCCCGTTGACCCGCATCCGGGATACTGCTCGTCAGAAACTGATCCACAACAGCGTCGTTTTGAACATTCGGATCCCAGTCAGCCGTGATGAGCCATGTGATGCGGTCGTCCGAGTCCCACTGGTTCGCGTAAAACACCGGTTGTGCCGGGTTGGTCAAATCCAATGTGCCATTTTTGAGCGCTAGCTTTGGTTTCGCGTCCCAGTAATTTTTTGCAAACTGGGCACCCTTCGGCGCTACCCCTAGCATCGTTGTCACAGTGGTTGCCACGTTTTTCCCCACGCGATCCGGGTCTTTTTGGCCGAACGTCGCGGCGACTTTCAAACCGATGGCACCGATCCACGGCCCTCCGGGCACGTAGCACTTCCTCGCGAAAATCCACGCTTGGTCATGACGCCATCTGGCTTGAGTCTCTTCGATGACAGCCGTTGCGAGCTGGTACAAATCCAACTTCCCTCCGTTTTTGCCGGGCATTGCGAACTGGTCGGCGTGCCTCAACACCCGGTCGGCAAGCCCTGAGACGATATCATCTCCGGGCACCCCCGGCGTCCGTGGAGCTTGTGCCGGTTTAGCCGCCTGTTGTGCTGTCGGGAACGGGATGGTCTTGCCTTTCTTACCTTTGCCGTCCCCATTCCCGAACATTTCCCCTGCACTATTGCCTAATTGTTCGGGTTGTGCTATCATTAACTCAAATCCATCGTCTCCTTGTGCCCCGCCGGCTGCGGGGCCCTTTTTTCCGTCACCGTGCGATCCCTCCTTCGTGGGCATCCACTCCATACACCCACGTCACCGGAATCAGCACTCGCCCTCCTAGTTCTCGTACCCCGTTAATTTCGCCGTTATGGTAAATCTTGTAAATCAAGTACTCACTGATCCCTAAAACCCTTGCCGCTTGCCGTGGCGAGCAGTACTTCTGTTCTGCGTTAATCGGTTTTACTTTTCTTGCCATGTTTCGGCCTCCTGAAGAGGTGGATAGATTTTGGTGATTCCCAACCCCTTCCGTCTATGATTCACGACATGTCGTTATCATGTCGTCGACCTTGATCCACACTATATGGTATGTACTCGTTTTTGTTAATCAAGTCGTCGTCTTGACAACCGGACGTGCCATGACGTACTATGACGATAAGAGGCAAACAGGACGGAGGAATGAAAATTGGGCAAAAA
>JAKAAL010000894.1 GCA_021802375.1 Bacillota bacterium
ATTCAGCGCCAACAGAATGACAGCGGGGGAATACCCGGACGTAATGTCTTTCGCGTATTGTGGATTACTTTCGAGACTGGTGTAGTTGGCCGACGGAATACCGTCACCGACTAAACTGGCTTGGCCATTTTCGACCCGCAAAATGCCCACGGAAGGATTGACGTTAAAGTCAAACTGCAGGGTGCTGGGGTAGGCATGGGGTCGGAAGTAATGGGTGTTCTTCTTGAGCACCATGCTTACCCCGGTTTTCCATTGGGACACCACGTAAGGGCCATCCGTCACAGGGTGGGTGGCCACCTGGCGGATAGAGGGTGGATAGACCGGGAACGAGGCTGGAACCGACAACACGTAGGGAAAAGCGGAATAGGGTGTGTTGAGCGTATATTGGAGCGTGGTGGCATTAATGGCGCGGATTCCCAACGATTGGGAGTGGCCGGCTTCGTATTGACTCGCCCCTTTTATCATCCACCATAAATAGGTGTCGGGGGATTGGAAGCTCGGCGACAATTCCGTGCGCAGCGCATACACGAAGTCCGCTGCGACGACCGGCTTACCATTGGACCAGGTCGCTTTGGGATTCAAATGCACCGTATACACTAAACCGTTGCGACTAATTTGAGGCATCCCTTCGGCGATGCGCGGTTGCAATTTGAAATGGGCATTGTCCGAGTACAAGCCGACGTAGAGCGCTCGGCCAATATTCCAGTCCTCACCGTCATAAATTTTTCGGGGATCAATGGTTTGAGGATTTTGGCTCCACGTCACCTTTAGGGTACCACTGCTTAAGAAACCCGTAGGGGTTCCTGTGGATGTCTGGGTACCACAGCCAGCGGTCAGGCTGGCTAACGATAACACCATCAATGGCGCCATCCATCGCGGGGTTTTCATAAATGCCTCCTTTTCGGTCAGCCCAACCTGTGAATTCAATAGGATGACCTTTAGACTAGCTGTTGGAATCAGAGCACGCTCTTCGATATTGTACCGTACTTGGGAAAGAGGCGCTGAGCGCGTCATATCCTGCGGGCCGATCAGGCTCAACAGGGCCAGGCGGAGAGGGCAAATTAAGCCCATAGGTCGGCCAGGACACCTATCCGTACACCAAACTGCGCGGAGGAGCCAGCCTTACCAGATACCCGCGTGAATGGTATCCAAGGCTAGTCGGACTCCGGCCGCAGGATCAAACTCATAGGCGCGAAGTTGGTCGTAAGTGAGGGATACGTCCGGCGCTAGATGACGGACTGTCGCATCTAACTTGGGCAGGGCCAGGCTGTGTTTGAAGGAAATGGTTCCATGCAACCGTGAATGCGGTAGAGTAAAACGAAGGCTATCAATAAAGCAATTGGGGGCCTGCGCTGATGGGACACCAACATGGTAGGCGCCTAGACTCTTGAGGGTCAGGAGAATGTCAAACCCTGCACTATACGTGTGTGCTCCCGTGACCACGACAATCCGGGGACGCCAGCATGGTAAGTCGGCTAGGGCGGCCTGAAACGTTGGAACCGTCGTAAGCCATTCGGATACATCGCTAGCGTGTACAGGAGATCCGTTTACCGCTCGCCTTTGCCACGAGCGCTCCGCATCGAAATCGTAGCCGCCGGGACTTAAGTCCCGGTCAGGAAGTCGACCGTAGTTTTTCTGATATAACGTAGAATATCGGGGAATTTGGTAGCCGTCATCCACTGTATTCAAGGCTTCAGATCCAAATAGTGCCCAACCCAACATATTGGCTAATACGGAATTGCCTCCGGTCGATTCTCGTAGATCCACCACAAGCCATGAGGTATTGGCATGCGTCATGGCGTCGAGGCAGCTAGCCAGGATAGGGGTGGCCGCCGGAGCATCGGCAAGAAAGGCATGGAGTGCGGTCCCAGTCGGCGGATCGCCGGGATAGATCTCTTGGTACCAATCCTGAAGTGCTCGGTGATATCCCGAATGCCACCACACTTCGCCGGCTTCTCGGTAGCGCATCAAAGTGCCGACCCGTAGGATGACAATCTGGCGTGTCGCGTCGGGAAAGCCCCAACCCATCTGGGTTTCGTCTATGGACGGCATGATTACGCTTGACGGTG
Organism: Bacillota bacterium; assembly: GCA_021802375.1. Next base: position 2,070 of record JAKAAL010000894.1, read on the forward strand.
CAGTCCATTCGGGACCGAGCGGCTGGGGCTCCCACATGAAGGTTTTGCTAATCGAGGTCCCATCCGCTTTGCGCAATGTTAGCGTCAAGGGCCCCTCGTTTGGGCGCACTAATTCCTGCATAAGGTCTCGGGATCGGAAGGCATCGACCAGGCGACGCCACACATGAAGGTGGTTATCGCAACCGACGAGCGTTTCGAGGGACACCGCGAGCTGGGCGACCGTAATATCGTTCACGGTTTGGAGCCGGGACCCGATGAGTGATCGATGTTCGGCCGCATACACACGATCCACGTAGATGCCGTCCTCAATCACTCCAAATCCGATGGGGATTCGATCCATGGAGTGGGGATTGGAGATCGCGCCCAGTGCAGTGTGACCGTCTCGAACCGCTGCGATAATCGGCCGAAGCAGTCGCAGAAAGTCAGGAACCGAAAGGGATTCCGGTAACGAGCGGTAGATATCATCCACACGACGATAGAAATTCACCGCACCACCCGCACCGGAAAACGGGTCTGGGTGGGAATCTGTGAGTAATTGACACAGGATTTCGATATCATCTTGCATCGCTTTTTTTGTGAGTTTAGTCATTTGGCCGTCCTCTCCTGCAACGTTGAGGCAATCCGCCCCCCGTTTAATCGTCTATTTGAACTTTCATGGCACCATTGTTGTCAAATACGGCGTGTGGAGGACACGCTACTTCCCATGCGTTGTTTTCCGGATTGCCGGGGATGCGGCTAGGCGTCAGCCACCCCAAAGTGCCAAAACTTCCGCCGACGAAAGCTATCGGAGACTTCCCGGATGCGATCGAGTCTGTTGACGAGGGGAGCCAGAATTGCTGGATCCGCAAGCAGGTG
>JAKAAL010000895.1 GCA_021802375.1 Bacillota bacterium
TCAGAGTGATTTCCATGGATTGTCCTCCTTCAGGGATAATTCCTCGTCTATGGAATATCTTTCCCATCAAAAGGCGGTTGGAAACCTTATCCTCTAAAAATTTTCTCTCAAGACTTTCCAAACTTCGGCTCTTGCCCCTTAACCAATCTATCCCAATTCTTCCGATGAGCCCAAATCGTCAGCAGCATAGCCGGTGCCGCAAACGACCAAAACTCTGCCTTAGGTGCAGCCAATGCCATCCAGACGACCACCCCGGCAATTCCCGCCAATGATGCCAAAGAGATAATCCGGGTCGCGACGGCAAAGAGGCCAAACGCCAGAACCGCAATGACGGCCGCTTGGGGACTCATAATCGCGATAGCTCCTAGACCAGTCGCGATCCCCTTCCCCCCACGAAAACGCAAAAATGGCGAAAATACGTGACCGCCAATCGCGACAAATCCCGAGAATCCCACCAGCCATAAGACGTGCCCAAAATAGATCTGGGTCAGACCGACCACCAGCGCCCCTTTAAAAGCATCTAAAAGAAGAACCGCCACACCCGCTTTCATCCCTAAAGTCCGTGCCACATTAGTGGCTCCAATGTTCTGACTCCCATGCTCACGGATGTCTGTCTTGAAATGCAGGTGTGCCACCAAATAGCCCCAGGGAATAGCCCCTACAATAAATGCACCCAGTAACCATAATATAGCCATCACCTGACCGTCCTTTCCTCACTACTCTCCTCATTATTATGGGGCAACAATCAAAAGAAAAGCACCTTTATTTTTTGTCCTCGAAAAAACACGCCCTTCGCGATGAACGTCAACCCAGCGCACACGACCCCCGTCGGGAATCTTACGGATCACAACACGACGGGCTATCGATACACCAAAGCGGCGTGGGGATAATCTCCCACACGCCGCTCCATACCCTTCTTCATCAATCACCGAAGAGAGGGGTGTTACATCATCATGTCACCCATACCGCCCATGCCACCCATACCGCCCATGCCACCACCAGGCGCTGCATCCTTCTTCTCGGGCTTGTCGGCCACCAAGGCTTCGGTGGTCAATAACATGGCCGCGATTGAGGCTGCGTTCTGTAAGGTGGAGCGAGTCACCTTAGCCGGATCCACAATTCCGGCTTTAACCATGTCAGTGATTTTGTTGTTCAAGGCGTCGTATCCCACATCACCGGATTCTTTCTTTATCGCATCGACGATCACAGAGCCTTCGAGGCCGGCGTTGTGCGCAATCTGGCGAACCGGTTCCTCAACCGCACGACGGACGATATTAATCCCAATCCGCTCGTCACCCTCGGCCTTTAGGCCTTCAAGTGCCTTAATCGTGCGAAGCAGTGCCGTGCCGCCACCAGGTACGATTCCCTCTTCCACGGCGGCGCGTGTGGCCGACAAGGCGTCTTCGATTCGAAGCTTCTTCTCTTTGAGTTCCACTTCCGTCGCGGCACCCACTTGGATCACGGCCACGCCACCAGATAGCTTAGCTAAGCGCTCTTGGAGTTTTTCCTTGTCGTAGTCGGAAGTCGTGTCTTCGATCTGCTTCTTAATCACGGACACGCGCTTTTTAATGTCGGCATCGTTGCCCCGACCTTCCACAATCGTGGTCTCTTCTTTGGCAATCTTGATTTGACGCGCCTGGCCCAAATCATCGGGGGTCACATTCTCGAGCTTGAGTCCGATGTCTTCGGAAATAACTTGACCACCGGTGAGAATAGCAATGTCTTCCAACATCGCCTTGCGTCGGTCACCAAAGCCAGGAGCCTTAACCGCAACGGCGGTAAGGGTCCCACGGAGCTTGTTGACCACCAATGTGGCGAGTGCTTCGCCTTCCACATCTTCGGCGATAATGACCAGCGCCTTGCCGCGTTGTACCACTTTCTCGAGTACCGGCAACAGATCCTGTATCGCCGAAATCTTGCGATCCGTGATGAGGATGTAGGGGTCACTCAGGACGGCTTCCATCTTCTCAGTATCCGTCACCATGTAGGGCGAGATATAACCGCGGTCGAATTGCATACCTTCCACGGTCTCTAAGGTAGTACCCGTGGTTTTGGACTCTTCCACCGTAATCACACCGTCCGCGCCGACCTTTTCCATGGCTTCGGCAATTAAGTGCCCGATTTCATCGTCGTTGGCCGAAATCGATGCCACTTGCGAAATGGCTTCCTTACCCTTAATCGGTACTGCGATCTTTCTAATCTCTTCAACTGCCGTGGTCACCGCGTGCTCAATCCCCCGCTTAATGCCCATCGGGTTGGCTCCAGCCGTGACGTTTTTGAGTCCTTCATGAACCATGGCCTGCGCCAACACTGTTGCCGTGGTGGTTCCATCACCGGCAACATCTTGCGTCTTGGTGGCTACTTCTTTGACCAATTGGGCACCCATTGATTCAAATGGGTCTTCGAGTTCAATCTCCCGGGCAATGGTGACACCGTCGTTAGTGATTAGAGGTGCACCAAATTTCTTTTCCAGTACCACGTTGCGACCCTTGGGACCCAAAGTAACTTTCACCGCGTTGGCGAGTTTATCTACACCGCGCTCTAGAGCGCGACGCGCCTCTTCGTCATAAATAATCTGCTTTGCCATCTGCAATAACCTCCTGAAAGAGTTGTGATCTATAACACCTTAGACTAAGGCTTTAGCGGGGGCCAATACCGCGAGGATACTGGATTCCGATACCAAACGCAGATCCCGATTCTCTAACCGCAGTTTGGTCGCTAACCTATCATCAAACAACACGACGTCGTCCACATGAACCTCAAGGGGCGCCCGGTTCCCATTCTCCAGCAACCGACCGATGCCCACGGCTACCACACGTCCGCGCTGCGAATTCTCTTTAGCGGTATCGGGCAGTACAATACCAGAGGCGGTAGTTTCCTCTGAAACCAGCTCGATCACCACATGGTCAGCTAATGGACGAATA
>JAKAAL010000896.1 GCA_021802375.1 Bacillota bacterium
CACTGGGCTAAATATGAGCCAATATTCCAGCCCGACACTCGACCAACTATTGACTCAAGGTCGCGAAACCACCAATCAAACAGCTCGTAAGAAAATTTATTATCAAGTCCAGCGCTATATGATCCAGCAGGCTGTTATTGCACCGATATACAACGAAGAGGATTTCATCGTCTACAAGAGTAATATCAAGGGGCTCCAAATTGCTCCGGGATCTGCAGTTGAGGTGCAAGATATCCAATAATGCTGGGCTTCTGGGGGTGACAGAAATTGGGTCGGTACGTGGTTCACCGCTTACTTGGCGTCCTGCCGGTGTTGTTTGGAGTTACGCTTATCGTGTTCTTTATGTTGCGCTTAATTCCAGGCAACCCGGTCGTGATGTCGTTAGGCACCAGCGCGACGCCGGCAGAAGTGCATCTGTTGGAAGTGCAATTGGGTCGAAGAACAGGTAGAGGACGTCCGGATCATTGTAGGTATAACCCATAACCCCCAAGTCTTGCTGACCCTTTTCCATGTCGGTGATTAACGTTCCGATGTCCATGTTGCGGATCGTCGTCTTAATACCGACTGCTTGGAGATTTTGCTGAATCACCTGTGTAGCCGAGTTCCATCCCGCAATTGGCGAACTGTAAAGTGTGAAATTCAATGAGTTGGTGCCATTGGTCAGATAGCCATTGGACCCCATGTGATAGCCTGCCGCCTTCAACAACGCCTTGGCTTTGTTCACGTTGTAGTGATACCCGTATTGACTTGTAGCCGGATCGTACCCGAATATCGTTGAGGGCAAAGGACTATATGCAGGGGCCCCCGCTCCACTCAGTGCCAGCTTGACGATCTCATGACGGTCGATTGCGTAGTTGATTGCTTTCCGCACATCGAGATTCTGCAGGGCTGGGTTGTTGAAGTTCATGACCAGGAAAAAACCTAGGCCATCCCGCAGACTGCTTGAAATCTTGAAGGAACTGTTCCCCTTAAACTGGGAGACTTGTTGTGCGGGCACGCTGGCCACGTCAATTTCACCCGTCTTTAGCCCGTCCACCACAGTCGCCGTGCTCGACAAGAAATCGAATGTCAATGTCTGCACATGTACGGGACCGCGATTGGTGAAAAAGTTCGGCGCCCATTGATAATGCGGATTGCGCGTCAAGGTAACCGATTTTCCAGGGACGTAAGATTGCACTTGAAACGGCCCCGTTCCTACCGGCTTGTCCGCAAAAGCCGCTCCCTCCTGTCGAACCGCCTTTGGACTAATCGCCATCAAATCCGGCGAGGACAGAGCCACAGAAAGGAATGGCGCATATGGTTTCGACAAGGTTATCTGCAATGAATATGTGCCCAGCGCCTTGACCGACTTCACCGGTTGGAGCAACGCGGTCGCGATGTTCCCGTGGGTAGCCGGGTTCATCGCCCGGTCTAGAGTAAAAGCCATGGCTTGGGCATTGAAGGGAGTACCATCTTGGAAGGTCACCCCCTTGCGCAACGTGAATGTGTAGACCAAGTTGTTTGGGCTCACCGACCACTTCGTGGCTAAGTCAGGGACCACTTGATGCGTCCACGGGTTTACCGTCACGAGGGTATTTCCTACGTAGCTCAAAATGGTCGACGTGACGGCTGCGCCTGTCTTTTGGGGATCCAAGGTATCCGGGGTATCGGTTTCAGCAATGGTGATGTTGGAAATGCTGGTGCCTGACGACGACGGCTGAGCCGTGTTGCTGGCGCCGCATCCCGCCAAAACAACACTTCCGAGTGCAAGAGAGCCGATGAGCGCGATTGCCCGCTGACGCATAAAAGAACCTCCCCTATTTTTGTTGAGAGAGGTCTTTCGCTGTCTATTGTAAGAATTCCTTCTACGAATCAGTCAATACGAATAATTTGTTTCATTGCCGTCAGTTTGAAAATACCCTTAACTGTTCCCACAACTCCTCAACTCGGCCCAAGTTGCGCAAGGCCCTAGAAGTGTCGAGCTTAACCAGTTTCTGAGCAACCAATTGGGTCAACATAATCACCGCCGTTGCCGAAGGAAAATACAAAGGCGATAGAACCGGCAAACTTACCAAGTATGCCCCTTCATCAACAACCGGGCCGATCTCGTCCGTGATAACGACTAAAGGAACATCTCTCGCACAAGAGATCTCCATCATCCCCAGTGTCGACTGGGAATATCGAGGAAACGCCATCGCGATAACCAAGTCATCTCGGCCCATTTGGAGCATCCGCGCTGCACATTGCGGACTCGCAGAGTCCAAAAAGGCGACGTTCCCTTGTATTAAATTCCAGTGTTGCGCCATGTACTCGCCGAGCGGCACCGACATGAGGTTGGCAGTCACGAGAACCTCGCGCGCTTCACTCAGCCGCTGTGCAACACCATCCGTGGCGGTTCCGGCAATGCGCCTCATACGCGCTAGATTCGCTGTTTCATGATCGATTAGTGCCTCCGCGTCGGAAGACGTTCCCAACACCTCTCCCTTGCCCACCCGCCAGACTAAGCTACTCGGCGGGAGGAGCCTGCGAACAGTCTGCTGAAAATCGTTGTATCCCCCGAATCCCAACCGTTGAGTGCAACGAATAATGGATGCCGAACTGACTCCCAAAACCCCTTGAATGTCGTCCAGACCAGACCAGCCGACCTCCGGCAAATTCTCCGCCATCCATAGCGCTACCTTGCGCAACACAGGGGACAGTTCCTTGGACCGCCTTCGGCATACTTCCTGAAGCTCATCTAAGTTCTCCACGATCACCCTCCTCTTGGCCATCACTTTACGGCACCAAGTAAAATCGTAAAAGTGTTTTAATACAATTCTCCTCACAAAAAGCGAGTCCGGAAGCCGATTTACCTAGAACAGCAGGGCAAAAGCCCCAAGCCCAGCCTAGGCTGAACACCGCCCCGTTTCGAGGATTTCATCCGCCGACACCCACAGCGAC
>JAKAAL010000897.1 GCA_021802375.1 Bacillota bacterium
TCCAAACCCAGCCCCTTCGCCTAGCATAAGACTGGAGGCTAGGCCCCACTTTAAAGAAACGCCATGGCCAAAGCTTTGGGAGGCCGCTAAGCCCCAAGATGAAACGTATTTTAAGAGGAGATGAACCTTTCGCCATGTTGTCTAAAAGACGCATTCCACTCGGATCAGCGGTAGCGGCCACGATGTTGGCCTCATCCCTTGCGATGATCCCGGCATTGGCATCGGCAGCAAGCCCCTCGGCTGTCATACCCCTGCCCCCGATTTCCTCGTTGGATACCTCGCAATGGGGAAACCAGATTCTGCTGGATCAGGGCACGATCATGGAAGGCCTCACCGGATACAATGCGAAAAATCACGTCGTCTTAAAGATCGCCTCGAAAATTGTGTCCTCCCACCATGAGCGTGACTGGACGATCTATCTTCGGCACAACGCCCGTTGGTCCAACGGAAAGCCCGTCACCGCCCAAGACTTTTACGATGCCTGGATGTACGTGGCCTCCCCCAAAAATCCTCCCGGGGCGGTATGGGCATCGGTCATGCAGTATGTGCTCAACTCTTACGCCTACAAATATAGTGGAATCCCCGCCAGCCAGGTCGGGATAAAGGTTGTCAATCCCTATGAACTTCATTTGACGCTATCTACCCCACATAATATTACGAGTCTTTTGGCGCTAACTTCATCGATGCCGATCTATCCGCCCGACCTTAAGGCTCACCCGGGAACCTTCTGGACACCGAAGTACTTCGTGGGTGATGGGCCCTATCTGGTCAAGTCGTTCGTGCCCAACGGCCAAATCGTCCTCGCCAGAAACCCTCAGTATGTAGGGGCGTCGGGGCAAATGAATGTAGGCAATATACAGAGCATCACGATCGAGCCGACTTCTTCCGTCCCCGTCGAAGATTTCTTGGCGGGAAAACTTAGCGCCGCGGTGATCCAAACCACCTCGGACTACCGCTACGTTCAAGGTAATCCTAAGCTGAAGGCCGATCTGCATGTGGCGCCTACGGCCAACATCAACTATCTCGAATGGGATAAGTCCCCCCAGCCATCCCCGCTGTACAACGTAAATGTTCGAAGAGCGGTGGCCTTAGCCATCAACCGATCTCCCATCGTGAACTCGGTATTGGCGGGCATGGCAGGTTCAGCCAACACCTTTGCCTACCCCGGCTGGCCCACCGCCAAGCTGGAGCGGCCAGTGGGCTACAACGTGCAAGAGGCACGCCGTCTCTTAGCTAAGGCAGGTTATGCCAACGGCAAAAACTTGCCCACCATCTATCTGTACACGGAGACCCAGGCGAACAACCCGACCTGGATCAACGTAGCTGAGGCCATCGCCCAAGAGCTCAAGCAAAACCTGAACATGACGGTCAAGATCGAGCCAACCGCTCAGACGCAATACGGTCTCTTGCAGTACCAAGGCGTCATTCCCGGGTTTAAGCCAGGCTATCTGCTCAACAATGGCGTCGCCAACTGGAGTGGCCCGTCACAGTTGGAGCTGCAATCGTATCAAATCGACCTCTTCGACGGAACCATCGGCACGCAGCACTTCGTGCAGCATGCCGCCCAAAACTGGTACTTCCCTAATTACGATCCGCATTTAGTGAAATTGTTGGGCAATCCGGCCAATGCCAACTCCGGGATCCACTGGTCTCAGTGGGGGCCCCTGAAAACCTTAGCCGCCAAAGATATCTCAGCCCTGAACGCATGGCTGGCAAAACAGCCTGCCGCCTATCAGCGGGTCCTCAAGGTGCCAGGCGCGGTGACGAATCAAGAAGAGTGGAATAACTTGGTCAAGGACTTCCATACCGCCACCTCCAACGCCGCCCGGCATCAAGCCTTTGTGGCCGCCTGGAAGTTCGTAGGCAACGGCAGCGCGGGCAACGGAGACGCTAGCGTCGGATTGAACGGTCAGGTCTATGAGCATCGGTACGGACCTAAGGCCTTTTATCTGACCCAGATGTGGCTCGATGAGTCTCGCGCCGTCTCGCCCAAGAAGGCGGACCAGTTGGCCGCAGAGTTAACCAATATGATGATGAACCAAGGCTATGTCATTCCCCTGTACTACAGCAACCAGTACTCCCTTGTATCGCCTTCGCTGACGGGCGTGCAGACCAACCCATACCAGTATCAAAACTTCTACCAACTCCAGTACATGAGGGCCAAATAGCCTTAACCCGACCGAAGCCGTGAATCAGCCAAAAAACTTGCTGGGCTGATTCACGGCGCAAAGGGCTGGGCCCCTAAAGCTCGATCCAAGCCAGCCGAACGGAGCCTCCGGTGCAGCGTGCGTAAAGACGGGCCTCTCCCTGGTCTAAAGTCACCTCAGGAAATTGGACGACGTGCGCCTCTCCCAACCCAATGGCGATCCCTTGGTCCACTTCTTCCAGCTTGCTCCCCAGCCAAAGTCGAGCGTTGGCTTCATCCGTCTCTACCATCACCTGCGGGCTCAAACGCAACGGTTGATCCGCCGCCAAATCGTAGCGCACCCACTCGCCGTCAAGTAACCATAACAGCAATTGATCTTCCCGATCACGGGCCATATCGGCCCGAAATGCGGGAAGCCTGACCGTATCCAACCGCTGATTAGCAATTCGAGGTCCGTCTCCGCTGCGAAACGGGTGGGTATTGGCCGTCCGGGCATGATAGGAGAGGCCAGAACCACGGTACCCGAAGTAGACGGCGGGCAGTCTCAAGCCTGGTCGCGCCCGGCCAAACAGGGCGTCAACCACCTGAGGCCGATAGCAGGCCTGATCCAGGGCCATATTGCTTAAGAAGCTGTCAAAGACCAAACGCGCTAGGTTCGCATCCGGGACCACCCCCTCCTCCACGTAGGCCATGACTTGGTCCCAGTGTTGAGGCAGCCTAATCGAATAGGGCCTGGTCTCGGTGTCCATCTTTTTCCACGGCCAAAAAT
>JAKAAL010000898.1 GCA_021802375.1 Bacillota bacterium
CGGGTGGGCTGGCCCACTCGCGTGATACACAGTATTGTTTCGCTTCTGACGATGTAGTTTTCAAGGACCGGGTCACAAACCGAGATTTTACGCCGAACCTCGGCGGTTGTCAACCGCCTTTTTTCGGGGCCCTTCTCGTCTGCGACAGCTTCCTGAGTATACGCTCTTCACGAAAAAAGGTCCAGAGGAATTTTTACGTATCTGCCCCAGTCAGCCGACCTATCAAAAGCCGCGCTCTTCGCATCCAGCGCCTCAACAAAAATGGAACCAGATACAAAGCAACGGCCCGTGGGGCATACCGAGAGAGCCCACCCGATCTCAATTCCTCCAGCACCTGTTTCGCTCGGACATCATCCTTCAACAGACGAAAGGCCACCCAAAACCTTAAATAATGCCAAGCCTCAATCACGAAAAACGTGTCCCTAGGCAACGCATCGCGATGCTTTTCCAGCATGGGCTTCATGGTGGAGAATAGTCGCCACACGTCTTTACTATATCCTGTTCCCACATCGCGATACATGACCAAGGGCTCGTCCACCTTATTCACTACCGCTATCCGCGCCACCCGCACCCATAAGTCCCAATCTTCTGCCCCATCCAAAGACGCGTCAAAGGCATCGACTGCCTCTAAAATAGACTTCTTTACGATCACCGTCGAAGTTTGGAAGCGGTTTAAAATCAACAGTTGGCGATAGGACACCGACGACACCTTTAAGGCAAAAGGCAGATGAGGCGGTCCATGGTAGAGTCGTACCCAATCAGAAGCTACGAGCCCCACTTCTGGGTGCTCATCAAGCACCTTTAGTTGCCGCTCCACTTTTTGTGGATGCCAACAATCGTCCGCATCTAAAAAGGCCACCCACGATGCCTCGGCCACTTGAATCCCGTAATTCCGAGCTCTCGATGGTCCTCCGTTGACCACCTGAAAGAGCCGCACGCTGCTAAACTCCTCCCGCACCACGTTGGCCGTGCCATCCGCCGAGCCATCGTCCACCACGATGACTTCACGAACGGGCACGGTTTGGGCTTGCACCGACCTAATCTCTTCCTGAATGGTATCCCGAGCATTGTACGCAGGGATCACCACGGAGACACCCACCGCCTCACCCACGGTCCTGTGCCTCCCACTGATTCAAAGTCGCTTCGACCACTTCGCTATCAACCAAGCGCACTTGCCTCGACTCAAATTCTTGAATCGTCTCCGGACCCCGCCCCGTGATTAAAATCACATCGTCTTCATGGGCTCTTAAAATAGTCTGGCGGATAGCCTCTGCTCGGTCCAACTGGATGCTGTCGAGATGGGACGGGTCAACGGCGCGGATACCGGCAATCAATTCCTCGGCAATCGCCATGGGATCCTCATGTTTGGGGCTGTCGGTGGTCACCACAATCTTGTCCGCTTGGTTTGCGGCAATCTTTCCCATCTCGGGACGTTTTCCCCGATCGCGGCCACCTCGCGCCCCAAATATCAGCCAAAGATTTTTAGGTCGCAAATCCCTAACGGTCTTTAGGGCCTGCTCAAGCCCATCGGGAGTATGCGCGTAATCCACGATGACGGTCGCACTCTTACCTCGTTGAAGAAGATGCATGCGCCCGGGCACTGCCGGCAAGTCAGGAATCACCTCGGCCATCACGTTGGCCTTCACTCCCAGTGCTCGTGCCGCGGTAATCGCAGCCAAAAGGTTATAGATATTATAGCGCCCAGGGTGGTTCAAACGCGTCTCGAACTGCCCGCCCGGAAATCGAATAAGGAGCTCACTATGCCAGGGCTCACTGTCTAAGACCTCGGCCCTAACCTCACCGGCTAGAAGTCCATAGGTAAGCAGGGGAGCCGTGACATGTCGACGCACCTCGTCAAAGTAGGGATCGTCGGCATTTAACACGGCCCCCCAACTATCCCGACCCAAACCAGAAAACAAGCGTGCTTTCGACGCCACATAATTTTCCATGGTGTTATGAAAGTCCAGATGCTCGCGAGAAATATTGGTCAAAATAGCCATCTTGAAGTGCACCCCATCCACCCGATGTTGGACAATGGCATGCGAAGAAACTTCAACAATGGCGTGGCGGTACCCGAAATCCCGTATCTTGGCTAGATGATGCTGAAGTTCCGTGCTTTCCGGAGTGGTCAGTGCTGAGGCTAAAGTTTCCCCGCCGAGATCGTTCACCACACTCGACAACAGCCCCGTGCCCAGACCGGCGGCTCGCAAAAGGTGCGTCAGCCAAAAGACTACCGAGGTTTTGCCATTGGTGCCGGTCACGCCGACCACGGTTAAGTCCCGCGACGGTTCACCAAAGAAACATGAAGCTAAAACAGCCGCCTCCGCTCGACTCGAAGGCACGGGGAAATAGGGGACCGGCACACTCACGTCGGTGCGCTCGCCGACAACCGCCGTGGCCCCACGCTTGACGGCTTCTGCGATGAAGTCGTGACCGTCATAGTCATGCCCTATCGTCGCAACAAAAATATATCCGGGTTGTACGCGACGAGAGTCCATAGCAACGCCCTTCACGGACTCATCCATCAACCAGCCTCGTTCCGTCCGCTCTAACGGAGGCACGCCAACACCCCCCTTTTCTTTTAAGCCTGGAGCTACAACATGATAGGGCGATTAGAAACGCGACCGTACTAGGGCATCGGTAAGATTTTACCGCATTTCTAGGGCACTTTCGAAATCCTAAGCAAAAACTTTAATCTCGCCATGCCTTTCAGTGTGCATCTTCCTCACGGTGGTCATGCGAGCGAGAGGACACAAAAACCCGCTTCGAGGAACTCGAAGCGGGGGGCGAGCAAAGGCTTGTCGGCATGGCCTGGGCCTCCCAAGGGCCTGCGCCCTCAGTACCACCAGCGTAGGCAAGGGGGACTACCGTGTTCGGAATGGGAACGGGTCGATCCTCACCGCGCGACACACCG
>JAKAAL010000899.1 GCA_021802375.1 Bacillota bacterium
GGTGAAGTAATAGAGTGTACTCCCTCTAATTCCATCGTATCTGACGACGATGGCGGGAACTTCGCTGACTGCCGAGGCGGTTAGCAGTCAGCGGGTGCGGCTACGTGTCATTCAAAATGCCTTGCTGTTCGTGCTAGGATTCTCATTAATCTTGGTAGCAGCTGGCCTCACCGCGAGCTCGCTCGGTCAATTTATTGCGCACCATCGGCACCTTATCGCGGAATTGGGCGGTATTCTCATTATTGTATTTGGCCTCGAAATAACCGGGCTCATCGATATCGGCATTTTGAAGCGGGACCGCCATGTGAGTTCGCAGCACACCCGCCGCTGGTCGTCTTTGGTCATGGGTCTCGTCTTTGCGGCCGGCTGGACACCCTGTGTAGGCCCAATTTTAGCCAGCGTCCTGATTTTAGCTGCTGCTTCTCATACCGCGTGGTCCGGCGCCGTCTTACTATCCGGTTATGCCCTGGGGCTGGCCATCCCATTTGTGGCCTTAGCCGTATTTTTGGGTCAAGCCATCCGCTGGGTCCGCAGGTTAGGGCACTATTTGCCTTGGATTGAACGCATCGCCGGAGGGCTCTTAGTGGTCATGGGAATTTTGTTACTCACAGGGTGGTTCGACCTCATTCCAAATTTAGTCACCACCAACCTGGCGTGGTAGGGACCTAGTTTTGGCTAAAGTGCCGGCATGGCACTAAACATGAAATCGGCCCCAGCCTGAGGAATCCCCCAGGCGTGGAGCCATGTACTTTGGAGCGCAAACCATCCTCACCACCCCGAACCCCCAGCACTTGACGAGGATGTCGTGCTACTGGATGATCCACCCGTACCATAGGTCGACGTGGAACTGGTGGTACCGGCCGCCAACGACGGTGTGGCCACCCACCAAGTACCCAAAAGTCCTTGGCCATTGGCTTGCCCGACCTTCACATCTCCCGAATACAGATAGAGTGGATGGCCGTTATATTCGACCTGACTGCCGTGAGAGTCCGATACAACACTCACGCTTCCGTTAAGCGAAGACGGTCCGGTCACGTTACTCGTTGCTCCTAAGAGGGGATGCCACAGCGCACTACACGATCCGTTGCAGTGTGAGACCCCTGGCGTGTCTTTGGTGAAGTAATAGAGTGTATACCCTTTGGAGTCTTGTAATACGGTTTCCGTTTTACCCCTAACGTTGACGGACCCGACCTGGAGAGAACTCGTCACATTGGTCCCTTTCACCGTGGATGCCGTCGGGGAAGTGGATGCCCCGGTGTTGCTGTTAGTTCCGTAAGCGCTGGAATTTCCCGTCGCCGTCGTCGTTCCACAACCTGCGAGGACCAGGGCTAGCCCCACGCTGCCAAACAGGATCAGAGAACTTTTCCGAGAGAGATGCCCTTTGATCGAACCATCCGTCATCTGGTGACCCTCCTACTCCCAAGAACCCCCATCGCCTCGACTAATTTCTCGTGTTAGAAGTCAAATCTGGCACAAGTTAACGATCTCGTGGTGCCATCCTTCATTGCTATATCTCATGAAACGTAATCATCTGGGTCTTTGGATCACTTTTGGGCCATTACGTCTTACGGGGTTACGAGATCGGGTAAGCGCTGTGTTCGGGCACTTCGCGAGCCATTTAATTCGGGTAGGTTCACCAGACCGTAGCATGTCGAATGGCCCCTAATTTATGGGGCCATTCACGAAAACACTGCTTACCGATGCTCACTACCCAACACGATGCACACGCTGCGCATGGCACTTTAGTTCTCGGTTCACGTCGTGCAACAAGTACAATGCATCCGCCACCCGATCCGGCTTCCCTAAAATCTCTACGCATATCGCTAAGCTTCGTAATGCCTGAGATCGCTGGCGTTGTGATCTCGGGGCGCGATTATCCACGGTGCATCACCGTTTCGGGACGGGTAGGAGTGGCGACACTTTCTAGAGCCTGATCTAATAGAATCCGCAACATTTCAGACGGTCGTTGATGCGCCTCTCGCGCGAGCAGCCGCACTTGCTGCATTTGTCGACGATAGACTCGGTATTCGGCACGACACAGATCTTGGGGATGTTTCACGCAAATCGCCTCCTTGTCCCGTATGATAAGACGCGATTGTTACCAAATTATAAAGAAAGGCCGCAACCGGCTGACATTCAGCTTAAATGTCGGCCCGGAGACTCTCACCAACTCAGGCGACTCTTGGTGGTCGGATACGGTCACACCGAGTCCGGAGCTTTACCCCCCCGGGATGCTGACCTCTGGCCCTGTAACGCCAGGTAGACTCCAGCGCCAATCAACACGGACCCTCCTACAAACGCCCAACCAAAACGTTCCCCCAACCAAAACCAACCCAAAATCCCCCCCACTACCGGTTGAAAAAAGAGATAGAGGCCCCCGATTCCCGCCTCCACCTGTTGCAACCCAAAATTCCACAAAAAGAAGGCCAGAGCGGTCGATACGATACCCAGATAGAGAATGTACCCTATGAGTTGCGGCTGTCGGCCAATGACGACGATCAGATGATGCCAAGAGATTTGCGCAAAGGCCAACGGGGTCATGCAGCAAAAGGCGATGGCCATCGCCCAAAGCGTCACGCTTAGCGATGAATAGGATGAGGGTAACGTCTTTACCAAAACCGACATCCAAGCCCAACTGAGGGCAGCCAGAGCTAGGACTAGCTCGCCCACCCGCACCGAAGGCGTCGACACGCCCATACCCACAATTAGCAACACGCCAACAGAAGCCAAAACAATGGCACCCGCCTTTAAGATGGTGATACGTTCCCGCAACAGAACATACGCAAAAATCACCATAAACGCCGGGGTTCCCGCCGTAATGAGGGCACCAAGCTGTGCGGTCGCCAGTTTGGTGCCAATAAATTGTGCCGCGATGGAAATTCCGTAGCCGACCATACCGATTTGACCAACTCTC